>JBDNFV010000198.1:0-3500 GCA_041689635.1 Candidatus Nanopelagicales bacterium
CTCACCTTCTTCGAGTGCGATTTCGGCGATCGCGCCCAAGGCGTTCATATTCGATTCAACCCAGCCCGCCCGGTCAACGACAACGCTTTCATGGGTGGAAGGCGCTTCGAGCAAAGAAATAGCACTAATTTCGCGCGCGGCGACCTGCGCAAGTTCGCGAAGCGAGGCAACAGCGCGGGCCGCGTGTTCGGGACTGACGCGAGGACCTATCGGCATGGTTCGTCTCGATGCCCGACGGATTAACTCCGGGTGCGGAATCATGTTCACGAGCATCCGCATTTCGCGAGTTTGGAAGCGATCAGATCCATTGAATCTCGAGCACCGTTTAATGACCCAACCTTGTTGCCCATCATGACAAAAACGAGGAGACGACCACTTTGATCCAATACGGTTCCAGCCAATGCCGACACTCCGGTCAGTGATCCGGTCTTTGCACGAATGACACCCGCACCTGCTTGTGTTTTTTTGGTGTCAAAACGGGTATCTAATGTTCCAGTACGACCTGCCACGGGGAGTCCCGTTGCAATGGCCGCCCATTGTGGTTTGTCACCCCGAACCATCTCGGTAAGTACCTGCGCGAGCGTCGTGCTGGTCATTTTGTTGTAACGCGAAAGCCCACTGCCGTCAAACAGGTTCAGTTTCACAGTCGAAATTCCATTTTGATTCAGGACCAGCTTGATGGCGCGAGCGCCCCCAGCGAAGCTCGCATCGCCAACAATTTTCTTCCCCACCAAATGCGTAAGGACTTCTGCCACGTCATTATCGGACTCCCGCAACATTTCCTCGACGATCGCGCTCACCGGCTGCGAACTCACGACAGCCAGTTGGGTGGCTCCGGTTGGCGTTTGACCCCTTCTTAATTGGGAGACAAAAATTCCCGCCTTTTTTAGCCGTTGGGCAAAAAGTTGACCCGCCTGCTTTCCAGGATTGGAAACTCGAGCGACCGAGCCGGAACGTACCCGGGCTCCTCCCACGCTGAGTGCTGATACGGGGGCGGCAACGCCGAGTTGGGGGAAACTCGTTTTCCAACCGGGGCCAAGGGATGGACCGGTGAATAGGGAGTC
Organism: Candidatus Nanopelagicales bacterium; assembly: GCA_041689635.1. Lineage (GTDB taxonomy): Bacteria > Actinomycetota > Actinomycetes > S36-B12 > S36-B12 > UBA4592. The sequence goes on from JBDNFV010000198.1 coordinate 1,065, forward strand.
ATCGTAAAAAAGTTTTATCGTTTTTAAATTCCTAGATGTCAATGCACCTATTGTTTTGTCGGCCAGTGACTTCAGCGAGTTCACCCCTCTGGCTTTGGGTAGTAGTGGATCTCCGCCACCAACAAGATAAAGGTCGGTCCCGCTGAGTTTCGTTTGAGTGGCGAGGCGGGTACTCGGGCCCAGGGAACTTAATGCTGCCGCGGCCGTCAACACCTTATTCACCGACGCTGGAATTCGGGCTTTGTCCACTTGATCGCTGAAAATTGTCTTTTCACTCAACGGGTCCACGACCAGCATTGAGAATCTACCTAAGGACGCGCTTTGCGTCAGTCGGCCAATTGATCGGTCCAACCCGGTGGAGGTTGGTAGCAAGGCAGTGCTACTCAATGGGCGATACACACTGGGAGCGGGTCCAACTGGCGGCGCCGCAGAAACTAGGGCGGGGTTGACCAACAGGCCAAGAACCAAGACGAATGAACCTGCGGCCACGCCAAGGCCACCCACGGGTGCAGTCCAATAACGTCGCATCACCCCTACTGTAAGTCACCGCCGCGGCGTTAATTGCCACTACCCGGGTACTCTGCTCCCATGGATCCCCTCGTATTTGACGTCACAATTGAAATCCCCGGCGGAAGTCGCAATAAGTACGAAGTTGACCACACGAGTGGACGAATTCGGTTGGACCGGATGCTGTTCACCTCAACCCGCTACCCCCATGATTACGGTTTTATTGACAACACCCTTGGACTTGACAGTGATCCACTTGATGCCCTCGTGCTCGTGCAGGAACCCACCTTTCCCGGTGTCGTCATATCCTGCCGGACTGTTGGAATGTTTCGGATGACCGATGAAGCTGGCGGGGATGACAAGGTCCTGTGCGTCCCTGCGGGTGACCCAAGAATGGAACACCTGCGCGATATTCACCACGTTGCCGAGTTCGACCGATTAGAAATCCAACACTTCTTCGAGGTGTACAAAGACCTTGAACCCGGAAAATCAGTTGAAGGCGCAACCTGGACCGGTCGCAAAGAAGCCGAAGACGAGATCCGCCGGTCATGGGAGCGGGCAAAATCCCACTAAAACACGGTCTTGATGTGCGAATCGGACCGATAGTTCGACCCGCACAGCCTGCGCTACTCGGACGCGCCGGGCTCAACGATCTCATTGAGTGTGACCTGAAGCGGGGTAAAAGTTTGAACGCGGATCGGCTCGGGTAGGGGCGTCAATCCGTAGGTTTCAAATGAACCTTGCCCCGAGAGTCGCTCAAGGAATTGGACCGTGGACAGCGGCAGCGGATCTTCCGGGGCGTTACACACCATGGCGTGCGCGGTACCGAGGATCGGCCAACCAATTAACGGTTGCCCCTTGGCCAAAACGATTTTTGATGCCGCGATATCGAAATTGCCTTCGACCGGGACGCCCCCCGTTGCCGGCGTTGCAATCAAAGAATTGGGTTCAACCGTCACGGTCATCGCACCCGATCCAACTTTTTGCAATTGCGTGTCATCCGGATTAATAATTTCCTCTTGAACTAGCGTGGCCGCCATGGGAATCTGATTGTTGATTGCTTGAACAATCGGAAGCACCCCGACAGTTCCCTCAATCGCAATCATTTCATTAATCACGTCAAGTTCAGTGGGAAATTTCTGGCCTATCTCAAGTGTTCTGTTGACACCCGTTGGCCACGACTCCGGCGCCTGGTTTGTCAGGTAGGTTGTCATCGCCTCGACGGATCCAGATCCGCCCTCAACGCTCATCACGGCCATTTCTGGTAACCCGGTGAGATCGTAGCCAGCGTTAAGTTCAGCGATTGCCGGATCATCCCATGCGGTAATTGACCCGGACAGTATTTCTCCCAACACGGTGGCGCTCAGAATTAAACCTTCGAGTCCAATAATGTTGTAGGCGAGCGTGACACCGTAGGAAAATATCGGGACCGTGATGATTTCACCGGTGCACCGCGCCTCAAGAGTTGACCGTTCCCCCGTTGTGGGGGCAGTCGAACTGATGAGGACACCCGCTGAAGACTCAGCGCTTACTTCAGTAATTGATTGTTCGGGGCACAATCCACCAAGGGTGGTATTCACGATGTCGAAACTGCCCAAAAATTCCTCGGGCACGACAACGTCTTGATTACCGGTTTGGCACGTAATTTGGTTTTCAAGAAGTGCCGCCAAAACATCTGGTGGCATGGGGGGAGTACACGCACTAAGCAACATGGTTGCGCTTAGCGCGGATGCGACAGGGAGGGCAATGCCCCAGCGTCGAATTCGATACTGGCTCATTGCCCTCACCCTTTTCATCGTTTTATCATCTGTCTTTAAATGTACGTACTCTGATGTTGAATTACTTGATGAGAAGTGCCAAGGCCTTGGCTTTGACGAGAACCTTGCCCGCAACTGGAACGTAACCCAGTGAGGAGGCGCGCTGAGGTCC
>JBDNFV010000199.1:0-1559 GCA_041689635.1 Candidatus Nanopelagicales bacterium
GGATCAACCGGATCAACCGGTAACAAGTAACCGGCATGACGGTTCCTGGTTTTTGGCCGGTCACATTAACGCACGGACAACTTGTCTTGCGCCCATTGCGATCCTCAGATCGGCGGGCTTGGCGCGAAGTTCGTAAGAGAAATACGCAATGGCTAAAGCAGTGGGATGCGACGATGCCACCCGAAGGTCTAATAGCTGGACAAAGACCTCCAAGTTACAACGTGATGATGCGGATCATGAAAAAAGAAGCGCGCGAAGGTCGAGCGCTCCCATTTGCCATTGAGTTCGAAGATGAATTTGTCGGCCAACTTACGGTTGGCGGGATTTGGGGTGGTTCATCTCGCGGCGCATTTTTCGGTTACTGGATTGACGAACGTGTTGCCGGGCGTGGACTGATGACTCAATGTATTGAGCTTGCAGCGGATTATTGTTTTAACACAATGATGTTGCATCGAATCGAAATAAATGTACGGCCAGAAAATACCGCATCGTGCGCACTTGCACTGAAGGCAGGATTCACCCAAGAGTCATATCGGCCAAGGTATTTACACATTGACGGTGACTGGCGTGATCACATTGGCTTTGTAAAATTTCGCGACACGCCGAATTAGGAAAACGTGCAATACCAATGGAAGTAGACGGGTGCATCTAACGTTGCGCATGTGACCGGATTGATCTACGTGGTGATCATTGGACTTTGGGCCGCCGTTTTGATTCCCATCTGGCTCAAACGTCAAGATCAGGTCAGCGAAGTTCGTTCGACGGCGCGATTTAGTTCGGCCATGAGGTCACTTGGTGACCGCGCCGATTCACAGTCCGGTCGGCAGCTCAGCCACAATCGTGATTTTACCTCGCCCCGGGATCGCGCCAGGAGCCAAGCGGCGAAACGTCGCTCGATGGTGCTCGCAGCCCTGACCAGCCTTACTGCGCTGGCTTTGATCGGGACGGTCCTTGGATTTATTCCGGCTTTCATCGCAATTGCAACCGGACTTCTCTTGGGAGTATTCCTCGTTACCACCATGTTGACCGCTTCCAAGCGTGATCAGGCTCCGGCACGCGCTTCCCGTAATTCTTATCGTGAATTCCATGAAGTCGACGAAGTTCGCGAGGCCCAGGAGGTCCGAGAGGCGCGCAGGAATCAACGTCCGCTGACTCGGGCCGAACTACAAAAAGTCGAACTTGACGACTTTGCGAATTTGGATCCTTGGGAGGAAGAGGCACCCGGCTGGGAAGCCGTCCCCCAAACCCTGCCGCGTTACATTACGTCACCGCGTGCATCCGCTGTCCCGCGCAATAGTGACTGGTCGGGTGAATCCATGGTGAACATGGTTCAGCAAGTCCGTAATGCTCACAACAATGAACTCATTCGCGAACCGGTGGCCAGCGTGAGTGATGCAACCACCGAGATTCCGATCATCCGTGCAAACTCCCCCTACCAAGCCCGCGCGGTTAACGAATAGCCTCTGCTAACCTGCACTCCCGTAAGGGGCTGTGGCGCAGTTGGTAGCGCGTCTCGTTCGCAATGAGAAGGCCAGGGGTTCGAATCCCCTCAGCTCCAC
>JBDNFV010000200.1:0-2584 GCA_041689635.1 Candidatus Nanopelagicales bacterium
ATAGCGATAAGAACGCCTGCGAGTGCACCGAGTGCACCAAAAGCAATATTGGCGGCAAAATATTCTTGGGGTTGAAAACCTTCGGGAACAACCCGATCAGGAAAAATGACTACGGAGACTCGCGGGGCCAACGCCCACCACAGCACTCCAAGTGCTGCGCCGGACAGCAACCCCGCTATCAGCCCAGTAACAAAGACGGTTAGCGCTTTACGCCTTCGCACCGGCGCTTCATTGCGTTGAGTTTCCACTACATCAGACATGACGACCCCAATAGTGCCTTCAAATCGCCAAAGAGTGACGGTGAGGGGGTGACTCGATACCTGTCGTCGAGTTTCATCACGGTCGTTGACGTCCCACCACTCAAGTGCAATTGCACCTCGGTCGTGCCCGGATGCTGGGCCAAGATATTTTTAAGGCGCGCAACGAGCGGTGGCACGCATCGGGTCGCAGCCAAGGTCAACCGAACAGGTCCCGTCGGTGCACCCGATAAATCCGGTGCGCTCACTTCGAGCGCTATGGCCCGCACGCCATCTTCATCACTTCGATCAATCTTGGTCCGAATCACCAAAATTGAGTCATCCACGAGGAGCGTTCCAAAGGATGCATAGGAAGCCGGGAATACCATGACTTCCAAACTTCCTTCGAGGTCTTCCAGCGTCACAATCGCCCAGGCCGAACCCTTTTTGGTCGTTTTGCGAACAACCCCGGTGACCAAGCCCCCCAATGAAACGACCTGCCCATCCAGCTGTTCGTCGATCAAGACTGAGGCGATGCTCCGATCTGATAATTGGGCTAATGCACTTTCCATGCCGAAGAGCGGATGGTCAGACACATACAGGCCCAACATGTCCCGCTCGTGGGCTAAGAGCAGTGATTTGTCCCATTCGGTAATTCCAATCACCGGTCGTTCAAACAACAATTCGTCAGTACCGTTATCCAATCCCCCGAACAGATCGAACTGTCCGACGGCCTCCGAGCGTTTAATATCGACCGCCGCATCAATGACTTGCTCATATACCGCTGTCAGTCCCTTACGGGTGTGGCCCAAACTGTCGAATGCTCCCGCTTTCACCAGTGACTCAACAACGCGCCTATTACAAGCGGCGATATCGACTTTGGCAATGAAGTCATGGAAGTCAGCGAAACGCCCCACTTTGTTTCGGGTGGCAATAATGGACTCCACGACGTTAGTCCCCACATTGCGGATCGCGGTTAATCCAAAACGAATGTCACTCCCACGTGGGGTGTAGTTCGCATCAGAATCGTTGACATCAGGTGGTAACACTTTGATTCCCATGCGACGACACTCATTGAGATAGATGGCTGAGCGTTCTTTGTCATCGGCCATTGAGGTGAGCAGTGCCGCCATGTACTCAGCCGGGTAATTCGCTTTTAGGTATGCGGTCCAGTACGACACCAGACCGTATCCGGCAGTGTGGGCCTTATTGAACGCGTAGTCAGAGAAGGGAACGAGCACCTCCCACAACTTATTAATCGCGGGGTCTGAAAATCCACGTTCCCGCATTCCCTCGCTGAAGGGAACGAACTCCTGTTCAAGAATTTCTTTTTTCTTCTTACTCATTGCCCGACGCAAGAGATCCGCTTTCCCAAGGGAATAACCTGCCAACTGCTGCGCGATCGCCATGACCTGTTCCTGATAGACAATCAGGCCGTACGTGTCTCCGAGAATGTCACTCAGTGGGACTTCAAGTTCTGGATGGATCGGGACAACCGGCTTGCGACCATTTTTTCGATCGGCATAGTCGTTGTGGGCATTCGCCCCCATTGGCCCGGGTCGGTAAAGCGCAAGGACCGCAGAGATGTCTTTGAAATTGTCCGGGGCCATAGATCGCAGCAAGGAACGCATCGGTCCACCATCAAGTTGGAAAACCCCTAAAGTGTCGCCGCGCGAAAGGAGTTCGTATGTCACCTCGTCATCAAGGGTCAGGTTTTCCAAAACGATGACGGCGCCCGTATTACGGGTAATGTTTTCCAGACATTCGTCGAGGACGCTGAGGTTACGCAACCCCAAGAAGTCCATTTTGAGGAGTCCAAGGGATTCACACGCCCCCATATCAAACTGGGTAATGATGGCACCATCTTGCTCCCGTTTCCACACGGGAATCACGTCCATGAGTGGTTCGCTACACAAAATTACCCCTGCGGCGTGCACCCCCGGCTGCCGTTTGAGCCCTTCGAGTCCCTTGGCCGTGTCGACAACCGTGTGGAATTCAGGGTCACTCGCGTAGAGCGCGCGAAACTCAGCGGCCTCCGAGTAACGAGGATGATCGGGGTCAAACGCCCCTTGCAAGGTGATGTCTTTACCCATGACCGAGGGTGGCATCGCTTTCGTAATTCGATCGCCCACCGCATATGGCAAACCTAAAACGCGAGCGCTATCTTTGATCGCTGCTTTCGCTTTGATGGAGCCATAGGTGACGATCTGCGCAACCCGTTCTTCACCGTATTTTTCCGTGGCGTAACGGATCATGTCGGAGCGACGTCGTTCGTCAAAGTCAATGTCGATATCTGGCATTGAGATTCGCTCAGGGTTGAGGAACCTTTCGAACAGCAATCCGTGCTC
>JBDNFV010000201.1:0-5140 GCA_041689635.1 Candidatus Nanopelagicales bacterium
ATTCAAGTCGCCGACCTTGATCAGGATATTGCCGTTTTGGCTGCAACAGGCAGTGTGCTGTTGCGCATGCGAGATGCATTGCAGCAGCGTGGAATACCCGTGCAATTGCATTCTGCTGCCGGACTGCTTTCCCAGCCGCTCGTGATGGATCTGCGGGCCATCCTTGAGGTCATGCACGAGCCAACCGCCAATCCGGCTTTCCTGCGTTGGGCAAGTGGCGTGAAGTGGCGAATTGGCGCACGAGATTTGGCTGCACTTGGGGCTCGGGCTGGCGAGATTGCGCGGGTGCGTGGTCGAATACATGCTGACAATATCGAGCAGGCCCTCGACGCTGCGGTTGAAGGAATCGATGTAGTCGACGTCGTTTCACTCTCCGATGCACTTTTTGACCTTGGCGAATTGGATCATTATTCGGTGGCCGCCATTGAACGCTTTGGAAAAATGGCCGAACTGATTCGTTCATTACGCTCCCACGGCGCCGAGCCTTTGGTTGAATTCATGGGACGAGTAATCCGGTTGTGCGGAATAGACGTTCAGGCTCAACTCGAACAAAATGACGCCATCGCGGTCAACGAACTGATCAATCTGGCAGCCGATTTTCACGATATTGACGGTCGAGTGTCCCTGGGTGCGTTCCTTTCCCGACTCGTAGACATCGAGAGATTCGATATCGGTGTGGATTGTGAACAACCGGTTGAGAAAAGTGCTGTTCAACTCATCACCATTTATAAGGCAAAAGGGCTCGAATACACGCACGTGTACCTTCCCAATCTGAGCGACAAGGCTTTTCCGGGTGGTAAAGCGCGCAGTAATTGGAGTTCTGACCCAACCGTGGCCCCGTGGCCATTGCGGAAAGATGCCCCACCGGAGATGAAGAATTTTCCCGACTACACCCTGACCAAACTGTCAGAAACCGCCTTCAAAAACGGTTATCTCGCCAACTTTGATGCACTCAAAGAACGCGATGTGCATCGATTGGCCTATGTTGCGTTTACCCGGGCCAAGGACTCACTCACTCTGAGTAGCAGTTGGTGGGGTGTCAACTGGACAAAGCCGCATGGCCCGCATCCGTTGTTAATGGCGGCCCACGACCTTCTCGCCGGAACCGTGGCACACATCCCATTTTGGGCGCCGCCGCCGGAGGGTGACCGCCCCGAACGCACCCACGACACCATTCACACCCCGTGGCCGGTTCCGGTGCCGGAGCGTGCCGTTGCAGAACTCACGCAGCAAGGGGGATATGTCCGCGAGAGTGAGCAACCGGACGGAGAGCTCACCGAAAGTGAGACCGACATTGTGGCCCTGTGGGCGGATTCACTCGCAGCCTTGCAGCGCGAGCGCGCCCGTCGCGAGGCACCGGTGCGCAGAGTTGCGCTACCTCGGAGTTTAGGTGCGAGCAGCATGCTGCGGGCGATGCGCGAACCGGAAGTTCTCGCGGTGGAACTTGCGCGACCCATGCCGCGAAAGCCAAATTACGCTGCCGCCCGTGGCAGTGAGATTCATGCATTCATCGAGAATTATTACGGAAAGCAAACCCTTTTCGACTGGGATGAATTAGAAGGGGCCCTGGACTCCGGGGCCAAGGACACGCAGATAACTCGCAAACTCAAAGACACGTTTTTGGCCAGCCGTTTCGCCGCATTGACCCCGGCCGCGGTCGAACAACAATTCGCTTTGACCATCGCGGGACGCTTGATCACCGGTTATATTGATGCAGTTTTCGACATTGGCGGGCGGTATCTCGTTGTTGACTGGAAAACCGGTGGCACGGAGCATCTTGATCCAGCGCAACTTGCTTTCTACCGACTAGCGTGGGCGAAAATCGCTGGAGTTAATTGGGAAAGTGTTGACACCTCATTTGTCATGTTGTCATTGGGAAGTGAACGCGTGGTCGATACCGACGACATCATTCGCGATCTGGAACGTCAATTGGCTTAGCGTTTTTGGGATCCTTTGCTTCGGCGATAACCTCGCCGGCTTCCTCGGTCGGGGTCGGGCGGACTCCGATCCAATTGCGCATCCGGACGCGAGCGGGCTCTTCAATGAAACGCCACATGACGTAGGCGATAACGAAGGACATCCCGAGCAGGAAGAGAACAGCGAGCGCATAAAGGCCCCCACCGTCGATCCCGATTGCGTTCATACCGGCGCGCCAAAGACCGAACCACACGAGATGCGTCATGTAGAGGGAATATGAAATAAATCCGCCAAACACCATGATCTTGGTCGCGAGCACATTGGCCATTCCTCGACGGGACAGGGCGAGAACCCCGATCCACGCGATCAGAACCGGAACCAAGGTTAAATGAAAATAGGGGGGAAGTGGTTCTGCATCTGGATCCGTTGACGTGATGGGCGCTGCGGCGGCCGGAAGCCAGGCGAGGAAGACGGATCCGGCGACGACAATCCCCGGCAGGACAACTGCGAGTACGTCAGACACCGAGGCGGCGCGATCAGATTCACGAAGTCGGTCAACGATCAGATAGGAAAGTGCACCGGCAATAAATGCCGTGAGAACGCGATAGGTGGAACCCCAATTGTCCGTGTAGTAGGGATCAGATGTCCCCAAGCCGTACAGGATCAGCGGAGCAAGTGCGAGGAACCAGAAAAAGCAGAGGCCCCAGGTGGGAACGTGTTTGTGCATGCGCCACAGCACAAGGGCCATAAGTGGGAAAAGGAGATAGGCGAGCCATTCCATGGAAAGTGACCACGCGACGAAGTTCCAGCCGCGTTGTGGATCTCCGCCCCATTCCTGAATGAGCAGCAGGTTTTTAATGAAATCCCACGGGGTGAGCCAACGCCGATTGAGTTCCTCGCCGGTCACGATTGATTGAGCCACGATTGCACAGCCGGCAACGACCAACATGACCAGGTGAACCGGGTAAATCCGGGCCAGTCGCAGCCACCAGAATCTCAGCGATTTATTAGCCGTGAGTCGCTCGCCGAGTGAGTTGAGGTAGGTGTGCGCCAAAATGAAACCAGAGAGGGCAAAGAAAAGGTCAACACCCAGCCGACCAATGCGAATGAAGTCGGGGAGGACCGGGATGCTCATGAGTCCAAGGGTGTCCAGGGGTCCTTGCGAGTGGTACAGCAAAACCCAGACGGCGGCAACGAGTCGGACACCGGTCAACTGCCTAATGAACACATTCACAGTTAAACCTTATGTGCAGTCGATCAGATCAAAGGGTAGGTTGACCCCCGTTGAAAGGAATCCATGTCAGATTCGCCATTGTTGGCTGATTTAGTACTGTCCCGCAGCGCCACCGATCGCAGCGCGGAACTGCGCAAGGATTCCGAGTGGATCGCCCGGGCGTTTAACGATTCAACGACGTTGTTCATCTGTGTCAACGGTTCCCGGGCACCGATCACCGGGAATGACATTGCCTTCATTGCGTTTGCGGACATTCCACGCGACTCCTTGACCTACTTTCTCGGGCTTGACGGTGGTACTGCGTTCTTTGGCGTCTCGGTGGACGCCGATTTCGTTGCTACCCACGATTCGGATGCGTGGCTGAATCTGCGCGCGAGCGGATCGCGGTTGAGCGATCGTGACGCGGGACTACTCGTCACAGCGGTGGCCTTGGATAACTGGAATGCCACCCACCCGCACTGTTCCCGATGTGGTGCGCTCACGGAGCCCAGTGATGCCGGGTGGGCTCGGCGTTGCCCGGTGGATAACTCAACCCACTTCCCGCGAACCGACCCGGCGGTCATCGTTTTGGTGACCGATTCCCGCGACCGGGTGCTTCTCGCGCGGCAACATAGTTGGCAGGCCGGCTGGGTGTCCATACTTGCCGGGTTTGTTGAAGCGGGTGAACCGGCAGAAGCTGCGGTCGTTCGCGAAGTCGGCGAGGAGACGGGGATCAGAATTGACCCGCAGAGCATTGATTACTTGGGCAGTCAGCCGTGGCCATTTCCCAACTCACTGATGCTGGGCTATCACGCGAGGGCCCTTAATACCGACATCTGCGTTGATGGTGATGAAATTGTTGAGGCGGGTTGGTATGACCGAGTTGACATTAAGGAATTGTGTGGGGCTCAGGAATTACATTTGCCTCCCCGAGTGAGCATCGCCCACCAGCTCCTGGTGCGATGGTTTGGTGAAGCCCTGCCGGGTAATTCTTCGTTTCGCTAGCGCAATGCTAAGCGGACATTTTGGCAATTACTTCAGCAATCGGTGGGTTGGTCAACGTGGTTCCATCGGGAAATTTCAACGTTGGAACGACTTCGTTGCCGCCATTGACCGAGGCAACAAAAGCGGCCGAATCTGGATCAGCCTCAATGTCAACTTCTGAGTAGGTGATCCCGGCCCGCTTCATTTGAGCCTTGAGTCGCTGGCAGTAGCCGCACCACACCGTGCTGTACATGATTACTGAATTTGGGTCACTCACATGCCAAGCCTATGGGTGGTCTGGAGTTGGTGCGAGCGGGTCTGCTCCACGTGACAAGATCAGCGGGTGGATTTTGATCAGCGGGTGGATTTTGATCAGCGGGTGGATGTAGAGCAGCGCGCCCAGGGCATCTTGGCGGGATTAGATGCCGAACAGCGCGAGGTTGCCCTGGCTGTTGGTGGTCCGGTCCGAGTTCTCGCGGGCGCGGGCACCGGTAAAACTCGAGCCATCACTCACCGGATTGCCTACTCGGTTGTGACGGGGGCGAGTGAGGCCGAGCGCACCCTCGCGTTGACTTTCACGAATCGCGCGGCCGGGGAAATGCGACACCGACTGCGTGGCCTCGGCGTTGCGGGTGTGCAGGTGCGCACATTCCACGCGGCAGCATTGCGTCAGCTTCGATTCTTCTGGCCGCAATTATCTCGTACCGCTTTCCCTGATCTCATGTCGAGTAAGGCGCCCATTGTGGCTCGGGCATTGGCCCACTGCAAAGTGGATAGTGACACGGCTTTGCTGCGTGATGTCAGCGGTGACCTTGAATGGTGCAAGTCAAACATGATGGATTCGGCGCTGATTCACAAGGCTAAGCGCGATTTCGCAATTGATGTAGGAACCCTGGCTAAAGTCATGGATTCTTATGAGACCCTTAAAAAAGATCGGAACCTGCTGGATTTCGACGACATTCTGATGTTGATGTCAGCGGCGATTCGGACTCGACCTGACATTGCGACTGCCGTGCACTCGGCCTA
>JBDNFV010000202.1:0-8235 GCA_041689635.1 Candidatus Nanopelagicales bacterium
GCACTGGCAGTTGCCGGCCCAAGTGTGGCGACAATTTTGGCTCGTCTCATGTGCGCACCTTACTGTAACCGGTTACACACTGTTTTCTTAAATAACGAGCGGGCGGTCCAATGCGGTAACTGGGCTCGGCAGGTTGGTCGAACCCATTAAGAACCGATCAACGGCCGCCGCGGCCGCTCGACCCTCTGCGATGGCCCAAACGATCAAGGACTGGCCACGACCTGCGTCACCCGCCACGAAAACCCCTTCTGAACCGGTGGCAAATTGGGCATCGCGCTTGATATTGCCGCGGGCATCAAGTTCAAGTCCTAATTGTTCAACATAGGGCGCCGGCTCTGGCCCGGTGAAGCCCATCGCAAGAAGCACCACATCGGCTTTGACGATCCGCTCCGTCCCGGGGACGACGGCAAAACCTGCCTTGCCGAACTCCACTTCGGCGAGTTCAATACCAGATACGTTGTGGCCATCCTCGGTGAGGAATTTTTGAGTGGACATCGAAAATAGTCTCTCCCCACCCTCTTCGTGTGCACTGCTAACGCGATAAATCATGGGATAGGTCGGCCACGGTGAATTTTCACTCCGCTCTGTACCCGGATTCGGCATGATCTCAAGTTGAGTGACACTCGCCGCTCCCTGACGATGGGAGGTTCCAAGACAGTCAGCGCCGGTGTCGCCACCGCCAAGAATGACAACATGTTTTCCCGCAACGTCATACGGTGATACTTCCAAGTCACCTTCTTGTACCCGATTAGCCAACGGCAAAAAATCCATTGCTTGATAGATTCCGGTGAGGTCACGGCCCGGTACCTCAAGTTCACGAGCCACGGTCGCACCGATACACACAACGATCGCGTCATAGCGGTGACGTAAATCCGAACCGGTCAGGTCTACCCCGATCTCTACCCCTGGCCGGAACTTGACGCCTTCAGCTTCCATCTGACCCAGTCGTTGATCGAGATGATGCTTTTCCATTTTGAATTCTGGGATCCCGTACCGCAAAAGCCCCCCGATTCGATCTGCTCGTTCGAACACCGCAACCGTGTGGCCCGCTCGAGCAAGTTGCTGAGCCGTCGCCAGACCCGATGGTCCTGAACCGATGACCGCAACCGTGCGCCCGGAAAGACTTTCGGGTGGGGCTGGCTTGATCCAGCCCGATTGCCAGGCGCGGTCAACAATTGACACTTCAATTTGCTTGATCGTTACCGGCTCTTCATTTATCCCAAGAACACATGCGCTTTCGCATGGTGCCGGACACAACCGCCCGGTGAACTCAGGAAAATTATTTGTTGCATGCAACCGCTCGATCGCCTGTCCCCAGTCCCGATCATTGATTAATTCATTCCATTCCGGAATGAGATTCCCCAAGGGACAACCGTTGTGACAAAAGGGGATACCACAATCCATGCAGCGCCCGGCTTGCAATTCGACATCACGCGGTTCAAATTCTTCGTATACTTCGCGCCAATCTCTAATCCGGATGTCAACCGGTCGACGCTTGGGAACTTCTCGTTCCGTTGTCATGAACCCACGTGGATCACCCATTGTCGCTCCTTAACGCTATAGACATGACTAAATCCTGCTCATAATTGCCAACATGGGATCTTCACCACGACTGAGTGCATCCGCTTCAATCTCTAGAACTCGTTTGTAATCACGCGGGATCACTTTCGTGAACCGAATAATCGACGAGGTCCAGGTTGCCAGCAGACCACTTCCCCGAGTAGATCCCGTGTGCTCAACATGCTTGGAAATTAAATCAAACAGCTCGTGCGAATCACTTTCATCGAGTTGATTGAGTTCGACTAATTCGTGATTGATTAACGCTGGGTCAAGGTCTAGGACGTATGCGATACCCCCTGACATGCCGGCGCCAAAGTTTCGTCCGGTTGGTCCCAAGACGACAACCCGGCCACCGGTCATATATTCACAGCCGTGGTCACCGATACCTTCTGCAACAGCATGAGCACCCGAGTTGCGCACACAAAAACGTTCACCGACTCGACCGCGCAAAAATAGTTCACCGGATGTAGCCCCGTAGCCGATCACATTACCCGCGATTGTGTTTTCACTCGGGTCAAATGGCGCTTCGGCATGTGGGTGAACCACGATCCGGCCACCGGAAAGACCCTTTCCGACGTAATCATTCGCATCCCCTACCAGCCGCAAAGTCAACCCTTGGGGAATGAATGCCCCGAAACTTTGCCCCGCAGAACCGGTAAATGAAATGTCAATGGTTCCATCGGGCAATCCTCCACGTCGGGTGATTGCGCTACCCAGCATCGTGCCGACGGTGCGGTTTACGTTGCGGATCGGGACATCAATTTTAGTGGGCAGGCCCGTTTCCAGAGCATCCGCACTCATGCGCAACAGTTCCTGATCGAGGGCAAATTCCAGGCCGTGGTCCTGATTCCGCATGTGTCTGCGGTGGCCAAGCCCCTGCAACTTCGGGAGATGGAGAATCGGTTCAAGGTTGAGACCGTCAGCTTTCCAATGGGTAATGGCCTTGTTCATGTTGAGCACTTCAACTTGGCCCACAGCTTCATCGAGTGAGGTGAAGCCAAGTTCGGCTAGGATTTCGCGAACCTCTTGGGCAATGAACTCGAAGAACGTTTCAACGAACTCCGGCTTACCCGTGAACTTCTCGCGCAGGACCGGGTTTTGCGTAGCAACGCCAACCGGGCACGTGTCTAGGTGACAAACCCGCATCATGATGCACCCCATGACAACCAAGGGAGCCGTTGCGAAACCAAATTCTTCGGCTCCCAAAAGTGTTGCGATGATGACATCGCGTCCGGTTTTAAGTTGGCCATCGGCTTGCACGACAACGCGATCACGGAGACCATTAAGAAGCAGCGTCTGCTGAGTTTCAGCCAGGCCCAATTCCCACGGAGCACCCGCGTGTTTTAGTGAGGTCAGTGGTGATGCACCTGTCCCACCGTCGTGCCCAGAAATCAAAATGACGTCGGCATGTGCTTTGGCGACCCCGGCCGCAACCGTGCCCACCCCAACTTCGGCAACCAATTTCACGTGAATCCGCGCATCAGAGTTAGCATTTTTCAGGTCGTGAATCAATTGTGCTAAGTCTTCAATCGAATAAATGTCGTGATGTGGTGGTGGTGAAATTAATGTCACTCCCGGTGTGGAATGTCGAGTCTTCGCAATCCACGGATACACCTTGTTGCCGGGTAGCTGACCACCCTCACCTGGCTTGGCCCCCTGCGACATCTTGATTTGGATGTCATCGCTGTTCACCAAGTATTCGCTGGTCACACCAAAACGACCGGAGGCAACCTGTTTAATGGCCGAACGTTTGAGATCACCATTGCTCATCGGTAAGAACCGCTCCGGATCCTCGCCACCTTCGCCCGTATTCGATTTGGCCCCAAGTCGATTCATGGCGATGGCAAGTGTCTCGTGCGCCTCTGCCGAAATAGACCCATAAGACATGGCGCCGGTTGAAAACTTCTTTACGATGCTCTCAATGGGCTCCACCGCGTCAATGGAAATTGCGGGCCTCGGTGACGTGAACTCGAAGAGACCGCGCAAGGTCATGAGTCGTTCTGACTGATCGTTTACCCGGGCGGTGTACTCACGGAAAATGTCAAATCGTTTCGATCTGGTGGCATGCTGCAACCGAAACACGGTTTCCGGGTCAAACAAGTGGGGTGATCCTTCTCGTCGCCATTGGTACTCGCCACCATCTTGCAATGTTCGGTGCGCCGGTGAGATACCAGAGACGGGATAGGCATCAGCATGCCGTGCGGCATTTTCTTGCGCGATAACGTCGATACCGATGCCGCCAAGTTTCGAGGTCGTACCGGTGAAGTATTCATTGATAAATTCCTGCGAGAGACCAATCGCTTCAAAAATCTGGGCACCACGATAAGACGCAACAGTTGAAACGCCCATCTTGGACATCACTTTGAGTAAGCCTTTGCCCAACGACTTGATGACATTGCGCATCGCCTTTTCTGGCGAAATGTCAGAAATCACGTTGCGACGAACGAGGTCCTCCACGGTCTCCAGCACCAGGTACGGGTTGATAGCCGCAGCCCCGTAACCGACCAACAGCGCAACATGGTGCACTTCGCGTACGTCACCAGTTTCGATGAGCAGGCTGATCATGGTGCGGTTCTTGGTGCGCACTAAATGATGATGCACAGCCGCACATAGCAAAAGGGACGGGATTGGGGCGAGGCCGGCGTTGCTATCACGGTCTGAAAGAACAATGAACCTTTTACCCTGTCGAATGAGGGCATCAACTTCATTAAAGATTTCAACGATGCGTTTTTCGAGGGCGGGACCACCACCGTGAACGTTGTAGAGACCTTTGATGCGAGCTGCCGCAAACTCCGGTAATTTTCCATCAGCGTTAATGTGCAAAATTTTTGCGAGTTCGTCGTTGTCGATAACCGGGAAGGGCAGCACCACCTGACGGCAATGGGCCGGTGAAGCTTCCAACAGATTTCCTTGTGGGCCAATAATGCTCCCCAAGGAAGTAACGATCTCTTCACGGATTGCATCAAGTGGTGGGTTCGTCACCTGAGCGAAAAGTTGGCTGAAGTAGTCAAAAAGCATGCGCGGACGATCGGAGAGAGCGGCAATCGGAGTATCAGTTCCCATTGACCCAATCGCTTCGGTGCCATTTCTCGCCATGGGTTCGATAATCAGACGAACATCCTCTTGGGTATAACCAAAGGTCTGTTGGCGACGTGCAACCGACTCGCGGGTGTGGACAATATGTTCGCGTTCGGGTAACGCGCCAAGGTGAATCAGTCCGCGGGCCAGCCAATCCTGATAAGGATTTTCACCGGCTAGTGAGTCCTTAATCTCTTCGTCTTCAATCACCCGACCCGCGGCCGTGTCCACGAGGAACATCTTTCCCGGCTGCAATCGACCTTTACGAATTACCGTGCTTGGGTCGATGTCGAGAACCCCGGCTTCCGAGGCCAAAATAACCAGCCCGTCGGTGCACACCCAGAAACGTCCAGGTCGCAAGCCATTGCGATCCAACACCGCTCCAATAACGGTTCCGTCGGTGAAACACACATTTGCCGGACCGTCCCACGGCTCCATGAGCGTCGCATGAAATTCGTAGAACGCCCTGCGCGCCAGTGACATGTTGACATTATTTTCCCAGGCTTCAGGGATCATCATCAAAACCGAGTGTGGGAGGGAACGGCCACCTAAATGCAAAAGCTCTAGGGCTTCATCAAATGAAGCCGAGTCACTTGCATCCGGTGAACAGATGGGGAACAGTCTGGTCAAATCCCCTGGCAAAATGTCTGAAGTTAACATTGCTTCACGGGCTCTCATCCAGTTTCGATTTCCGCGCACGGTGTTGATCTCTCCGTTATGGGCAATCAATCGGTATGGGTGCGCCAGCGGCCACGATGGAAATGTGTTGGTCGAAAAACGAGAGTGGACAAGTGCCAGCGCGCTGTGCATGAGTGGGTCCGTTAATTCGGGGAAGAACGGAGCCAGTTGCCCGGTGGTGAGCATGCCCTTGTAGAGCAAGGTACGGCTTGAAAGAGATGAAAAATAGACATCGAGGTCGCGTTCGGCACGTTTACGGAATCCGTAAACGGCGCGATCAAGGGAAATACCCGCCGACGTATTGTCGGTAATGAACAACTGCCAAAAATCTGGCATACATGATTTCGCCATTGATCCGATCATCGAGTCATTTGTGGGCACGTGTCGCCAACCGAGAATGATCAAACCTTCTTCGATGGCAAGTTCCGCTAAAGCAGCCATGGCTACCTGGCTTTGTCCTTGGTCAAAAAAAGCGGTACCAACCGCGTATTCGCCGGCCACGGGCAATTCAAAGTCAACGTTCTTTCGCATAAAAAGATCGGGTACCTGTAACAAGATGCCGGCGCCGTCACCGCTGTCCGGCTCGCTGCCTGATGCACCTCGGTGTTCAAGATTGGTCAGCGCCGTGAGTGCCTTTTCCACAATTTCATGGGATGGAATCCCGGTCAGGGTAGCAACGAAAGCAACACCACACGCGTCATGTTCATCTGCCGGGTTATAGAGTCCTTGAGCGTTGGGTTGCGAACTAATCGCCATGATGAAACTCCTCATACGTCGCACTGAACATGGATGTGATCTGAATAATGAAAGTGAACTGATTCAGAAAGTCCGGGACGACGTTGGCCCGAGGCGCAAACTATACCGTTTTTGTTTCAGTTGGCTCAACGGGTGCAGCAATGACTTCCCGCCCGGGACGCATTCGGGCTGCAATCACCAGATACGCCAGCGCTCCCAAACCCACCACGAGTGAGGTCCACACGTTAAGACGTAGGCCCAAGATTTCATTGGCACTGTCGACGCGGAGTGATTCAATCCAGAATCTGCCCACGGTGTACAACAGCACGTACAGGGCAAATGCCCGGCCGTGGCCCAGGGTGAATCTTCGATCCGCCCAGATAACGACTAACGCCACTCCCACCAGCCACAAAGACTCATAGAGAAAGGTGGGGTGAAATGTTGCGAAATCCGCAAAGGCGAGCGGTCTTTTTTCTGCTGCAATTTCTAATCCCCACGGCAATGTCGTTGGAGAACCAAAGAGTTCTTGGTTGAAATAGTTTCCCCAACGCCCGATCGCTTGAGCAAGTGCGATTCCCGGGGCGACCGCATCGGCTATTGGTGGGAGGGCAACCCCGGCTCGGCGAGCACCGATCCAGGCTCCGACCGCACCCAGGGCCACCGCGCCCCAAATCCCCAGACCGCCATCCCAGATTCTTAGGGCAGCGATGAACCCTTTGCCTTCGTCGCCAAAATAAATCTGCCAGTCGGTGATCACGTGGTAGATGCGCCCGCCGACAATACCGAAGGGAACCGCCCACACGGCAATGTCGGTGATCACTCCCGGACGGCCACCACGTGCTTCATAACGCTTACTGCCCAGGAGGACGGCAACGATGATTCCCAACACGATAAACATTGCGTAGGCCCTAATGGGGATCGGGCCTAAGTCCCACACTCCGTTTTCTGGACTAGGGATGAATGTTTTCAGGTGCATGTTGGTAGCGAACTACGACTTGGAAGCCACGAGGTCAGCGAGGGCAATCGGGTCTGCCAAGATTGCTGTTTCCACAGGTTCACCGTTGAGAAAACCTGATGGCGTTCCACCTATTTGTCCGGTAAGAAACTCTTGATTCGTATTTGCCGCCCATGGAAGATATTTACCTTCGGTGAGACATTGGGAAAAGGTCGGAAGATCTGCATCGGTGATACCAGAGTCAGTAGCGAAGGACAAAAGCTGCTCGTCGGTGTAGCCGGCACCTTCGACGGCTGGCTGGTTGGCAAAGACCGCATTGCGGAATTCTTTGGTCTTGCCTACGTCGATTGCGCAACCCCAGGCGGCGATGGCGCGATGGGATGAATCATTTCCTAGATTTACATCGAGGAATGCGGTTGGGCGGTAAATGAGTTGAACTTTGCCTTCTTCAGCGAGCTGTTCGATCCCTACGCCGTTGGCTATTTCAAGGGCACCACAGGCTGGACATTGAAAGTCCTCCCACACCTCAAGGATCGGTAGATCGGCACCACCCGAACCGTAGGGCACCCCAAAAGGAGTCGGCGAATCTTTGGTTAAGACACCAACGGGTAATACAGCCGCTGGATCCGGATCAACAATGCCACCGGTCGAGCCACGTGCATCGGTGTTGGAGGTAGTGCTACTCGCGTACACCGCCACACCAATGATTCCGGCCATGACGGCGACGACGGCAGCGCCGCCAATGATGCGAACCAACCGTTCGCGCCGTTTCTCAGATGCCTGTGCCGCGCCACGTGCTTCAGCGGCTCGTTCGCGGCGACCCTTTTCACCCATTGCACCTGCTCCTCTTCACCTTGATTTGATCATAATCGAACAGGCTCACGCTGTAGAATAAGCGAAGGCTGCTACCGACCGTGACGTACCCCTTTGGCCAGTTCCCGTGCCAGTTCGGCAACCGCCTTCGCGCCACCGGCATTTGCGGCCTTAACGAAAGCCGATCCGACAATGACCCCGTCGGCGTAGGTAGCGATCTCAGCCGCCTGAACGCCATTGGATACTCCAAGACCAACCGCGATTGGGAGGTCGGTACATTTACGAACACGGGCCACTAACTCGGGCGCCATATTGCTCACTTGATCACGCGCACCCGTGACCCCCATGGTTGACGCCGCATACACGAATCCCTTGGTCTGACGGCAAATCTTGTCGATTCTCTCGTTCGTGGACGA
>JBDNFV010000203.1:0-6684 GCA_041689635.1 Candidatus Nanopelagicales bacterium
AAAGTGAAGACTGTTCGGTTGAGGTAGAGCATCCAGGGCAACCACCCGGCAGCGATTCCGGCAAGGAGCGCACCCGAACGCCAATCGCGAGTGGTAATCCAATTCCACAATTGATACGGAACGGCAAGAAGTGCTGCCCACCAGATAATTGGATTGCCAAGGGCCAATACTTCCTGTGCACAATGGTCGGTCGGACACCCAAGGCTGCCGTCCTTGATGCTTTCATAGTAAAAACTGGTTGGTCGTGTCATGAGTGGCCAAGAAATCGGATTACTTTGATAACTGTGTTCACTATCAAGGTTGACGTGAAAGTTCCATGCTTGTCGGTGATAGTCGAAAAATGATCTCAGGGCGTTTGGAATTACTGATGGTTCCTTGTCGTTGGCCCAGTTGCGTCCCCAACCGGTAGTACTAAGGAACCAGCCGCTCCATGACGCGAGATAAATCACGGTGAGCAGGGCAATCGAGGTAGCAACGACAACCGGTGCACTTTTGAGAAGTGTTGCCAACCAGGGCCGACGTACTCCGATCGTCCGACGAAGGGAGACATCCCAGAGCAGTGACAGCAACATGAAGATCGCGATAAACCACAGCGCGGACCATTTAACGCTGACCGATAGACAAAGAAAGATCATTGCAACCAAGCGCCATGGCCGAATTCCAAGCCCGGGGCCAAACCCTTGGGCAAGCCGCGTCCACACTGATGTCGAATCCCCACCGAGGTGGGCCAACCGTCTCCGGGTGCGATCTCGATCAAGGACCAAGGCGCCGAAACCAGTCAGAATAAAAGTGCTGAGCACCATGTCGAGAAGTCCGGTGCGACTCAAAACAAGATGGATGCCATCCAGGGCCAGGAGCAAACCAGCAATGGCGCCGATCAGATCTGATCTCGTCATACGGCGAACGATGCGCGCGACCATGAGGACAGAAAGGGTTCCCAAAACAGCGACGGCGAATCGCCAGCCGAATGGTGAAACCCCAAAAAGGTATTCGCCCGTTGCAATCACCCATTTGCCGGTAGGTGGGTGGACAACAAATGATCCTTGGTCTGTGAATCCGGCAACGGTGCGCCAGCCACCACCGGCGGTAAGCATGATTGCGTCATGTTCTTCAACTGCCTTGTGTTCGACACCAAATCGCAGTAGTGACCAGGCATCTTTTGCGTAATATGTTTCATCAAAAACGACCGCATTGGGAGTCCCGAGATTGACAAATCGAAGAATTCCCGCAAACAGTGCAATCACAAGCGGTGCAATCCACGTCTTTATACCGAGGGTGGGAAAGGCGGGGTAGAGCCGCTCGGCAAGCGTTGCAATACTTCGATCGGGCGTGGGGGACACGACCACATATTAAGTCGTCATGCACTATTGCGGGATGGGTGCAAAGGATTCGGTTCAATCCGTCGGTCAATTGGTGTTTGCCGCCACTCCCATGGGAAATGTTGGTGACGCTTCAGCCCGTCTGATCACTGCGATTGAACAGGCAGATGTGATCGCCGCTGAGGACACCCGCAAATTCATGAACCTCTGCTCACGACTGGGTATTCGCTACAACGCGAAACTGGTTTCACATTTCGAAGCCAATGAAGCCGGTCGTGTTGAGCAACTACTGGAAGCGGTTAATGCAGGCAGTACGGTGCTCGTGGTCAGTGACGCTGGCATGCCTTCGGTCAGCGACCCCGGTTACCGGCTTGCGGTTGCCGCAATTGACGCGGGAATCAACTACCAGGTGTTGCCGGGGCCTTCCGCTGTCCTGACCGCACTCTTGCTCTCGGGATTGCCCGCTGACCGGTTTTGTTTCGACGGTTTTCTTCCGCGCAAGAGTGGAGATCGCGTCCGCGCCCTCACCGAGCTCTTACACGAACCGCGGACCATGATCTTTTTTGAAGCTCCACACCGACTAGAGAAAACACTCAACGACATGGTCGGGGTTTTTGGGCCTGATCGACGTGCGGCGGTAGCTCGAGAAATGACCAAGACGTACGAGGAAGTGATTCGAGCATCGCTGCAGGAACTCAGTATGTGGGCAACGGGTGAGATTAAAGGTGAGATTACTCTGGTGGTTGCCGGGAATGAATCAACCGCAGGCAGCGAAATCCCACTGCTTGAATTAGTTGAACTAGTTCACGAGCGGGTCAAAGAAGGTCAGTCCACAAAAGATGCTGCAGCTCAAGTTGCTCTCAAGTTTGGGCGGTCAAAGCGGGAGGTCTACGAAGCGGTAATCGCCGCAAAATCTGCGATCTCAATGAAAGACTAGGCTGCGTACATGACAGTGGTGGCCAAATCGTTTTACGTGACCACTCCTATTTACTATGTTAACGATGCGCCCCATATTGGCCACGCCTACACGAGTACCGCAGCGGATGTTCTTACTCGTTGGCACCGGCAACGTGGCGAGAATGTCTGGTTTCTGACCGGGGTTGACGAACATGGAACCAAGGTTGCCCGCGCGGCCGAGCAGGGCGGAGTGAGCCCGCAAGAATGGGTTGACCGTTTGGTTAATGACTCATGGAAGCCGGTATTAGAAACTATTGATGCGAAAAATGACGATTTCATCCGCACGACGGAAGTGCGCCATGTTAAGCGGGTGCGTACGTTTTGGGAAACGGTAAAGGACAACGGCTACGTTTATTCGGCCTCCTATGAAGGCCCCTACTGTGTCGGCTGCGAGGAATTTAAATTCCCAGCTGATTTAGTCCCGGGAACGGGTGAATGTGAAGGATCGCTCGTGTGCGCGGTCCACGGTCGACCACCCGACGAACTCAGCGAAGATAACTGGTTCTTCAAACTTTCCGAATTCACCCAACCGCTCATCGACCGATACGAAGCCGATCCCAATGCGGTCCGACCGGCGAGTGCCTACAACGAGGTAATGAGTTTCCTTCGTGGCGGATTGGTTGATATTTCGATGTCGCGATCAAGTGTCAACTGGGGAATCCCGCTTTCGTGGGATGAATCCCAAGTTGTTTACGTCTGGTTTGACGCGCTCCTGAACTACATCACGGCCGTTGGTTACGGAGCCGAGCCGGCAAGCAGCGAGGCTGAATTATTTGAACGCCTCTGGCCAGCGGATGTGCAATTAGTGGGTAAAGACATTCTGCGTTTCCATGCGGTCTACTGGCCGGCCATGCTGATGGCCGCTGGGCTGCAACCACCAAAACAGGTATTCGCGCACGGCTGGTTACTGGTCGGTGGTGAGAAAATGTCGAAGACCAAACTCACTGGAATAGCCCCCGAGTTGATCATCGACCATTTTGGCTCCGATGCATTCCGCTATTACTTCATGCGTGCAATCGCCTTCGGGCATGACGGATCCTTTTCATGGGAAGACATGAGCGCCCGTTACACCTCCGAGTTGGCCAATGGTTTGGGCAATCTTCTTTCGCGCGCAACCGCAATGGTGGGCAAGTACTTTGAGGGTGAGCTCCCGGCTGCCGGACCCATCAGTGCTGCTGAAAAAACCATTCATACACTGCTCACCACGACGGTCAAGGAAGCCGATGCGTGTATAAATGACCTCGACTTCGCTGGAGCAATTGGCCACATTCGAACTTTCGTAGAACATATCAACGGCTACGTGACCGAACAGGAGCCATGGGTGCTTGCTAAAAGCGAGGAGACGCGTGGAGCACTCGCTACGGTGCTGTACACGGTATGTGAGTCCCTTCGCGCTATTGCGGTCCTATATAACCCGGTGATGCCCAAGGCCATGACCGAACTCTGGTCAGATATCGGTGCACGTGAAGCATTGGGAGACCTAGACGATCAAAGAGTTGACAGTGCCGGCACCTGGGGCGCCTTGCCCGCCGGGGTAAAGGTTCACAAGGGTGAATCGCTCTTCCCTCGTCTCGAGGATCCCGTAAGCATCTAATGGGCAAGGCAATAACGTGGCCAAGCGCTCCGCAGCGGCTCTTAGGAACGGTCATTGATTCACATACTCATTTAGACATCCACAACGCTTCGCTACATGGTGATGTCGCGCCGGACCCACAGCAGTTGCTTGAGTGGGCACGTGAAGTCGGCATTGATCGAGTTGTTCAGGTGGGGTGTGATGTTGCATCTTCGCGGTGGGCGGTTGAGGCAGCGGATCGTTTTCCATCAGTCATTGCAACCGTCGCGCTACACCCCAATGTGGCGCCGCGCCTTGCGGCCACAGGTGAGCTCCAAGATGCACTTGGCCACATCGCTGAACTAGCGCAGTTGCCACGGGTTCGTGGGATCGGTGAGACGGGTCTTGACTACTTCAGGACCGATGAAAGTGGTCGCCCTGCGCAACATGAGTCATTTCGTTTTCACATTGACCTTGCCAAACACGTTAATAAGACCCTGGTAATTCATGACCGCGACTCCCACGACGACGTCATTTCAGTTTTACTGGATCAGGGTGCTCCGGAGCGAGTGATCTTCCATTGTTTTAGTGGGGATGCAGACATGGCAAAAATCTGCGCCGAGCACGGCTGGTACATGTCTTTTTCCGGGGTCATTACTTTTAAGAATTCGGTGGCTCTGCGCGAGGCGCTCTTGGTTGCTCCCCAAGAACTCATTCTTGTTGAAACGGATGCCCCCTATTTAACCCCAGCCCCACATCGTGGCAAAGCAAATGCAAGTTTTCTGATGCCCTACACGGTGAGAACAATCGCGGAGTTGCGCGGACTCGCTGAATTAGAAGCCACCGAAATTCTGACTGCCAATACCATCCGCGCATTCGGGAGTTGGTAATTGTGGGTGCCTCCCTAGGCGCTGGTGCGATCCGTGAACTTGCTGCTCGCGTGGGGGTAATTCCAACGAAAAAACTTGGGCAGAACTTTGTCATTGATCCGAATACCGTTCGATACATTGTCGAACAATCAAAAATTGATTCCCACAGTACTGTCGTTGAGGTTGGACCCGGTTTAGGAAGTCTGACCCTTCGTTTACTTGAAGTTGCATCGCATGTCGCTGCTATCGAAATTGATGCTCGACTGGCAGAACAACTACCGGTCACGGTGGCCGAAATGTGTCCTGAATTACTGGGCAAACTTGACGTGATTAATCGTGATGCAATGCACGTCCAGGTCAGCGAATTTGTCGTTGCTCCCACCGCACTGATTGCCAACCTGCCCTACAACGTTGCTGTACCCGTACTCCTGCATTTTCTGGCTGAGATTCCAACGTTGACGAGTGTGCTGGTCATGGTGCAAAAAGAGGTCGCCGATCGCTTGTGTGCCGGACCCGGCTCCCGGACCTACGGAATCCCGAGTGTGAAAATTCAGTGGTTTGGCAAAGCCGAGCCTGCAGGAAATATTGGCAAGAACGTGTTTTGGCCGGCTCCCAATGTTGATTCGGGGCTCGTGCGCGTCCACGTATCACACCCTCATGGTGATATCGAAGAAAATAGGCGTGATGTTTTCCAAGTCATTGATGCGGCATTCGCGCATCGCCGCAAGACCTTGCGGGCCGGGATGGCCGACTTCATTGGAACGGCGCAACGTGCCGAGCAGGCACTGCGGCAGGCCGACATCGATCCAGGTGCCCGAGCGGAAACGTTGGAATTAGCCTCCTTTATTCGTCTTGCCGCTTCGATCAAGGCATCGCGAGCTTTATCGTAATAGGCTCAGGAGGCTATGCGTAGGGAATATGTAACCGTCGAGGTCCCAGCAAAGATCAATCTCGCATTAAAGGTCGCCCAACTGGGCGCTGACAATTTTCACCAACTCATCACGATCTTTCACGGCGTGTCACTTTTCGACAGGGTCACCGCGAAACCAAGTACGCGTGGCGTCACGATCACGATTGAGGGCGAAGGTGCTCAATGGTTGCCGGTCGATGATTCAAATCTGGCCGTCAAAGCCGCGAAACTACTGGCGCGCCATCATGGGATGAAACCACACGTCAATCTGCACATTGAGAAACGAATTCCAGTATCGGGTGGAATGGCAGGTGGCTCCGCCGACGCCGCCGGCGCGTTGATTGCATGTGACCGATTATGGGAAACGAATACATCACGCGAGGATTTCGAAAAGTTAGCCGCGCAATTAGGCTCTGATGTAACTTTTTCACTGCACGGTGGCACCGCATTGGGAAGTGGTCGTGGTCAATTACTCACAAGTGTGATCACAACCGGCGAGTATCACTGGGTGATCGCACTCGCCGAAGGTGGCTTATCGACATCTGCCGTCTATTCCGAATTTGACCGCATGCAGATAGCACTGCCATCGGGGCCGCTTACCGTTCCCGCGCCATTGTTGTTAGCCCTTCGCGCTGGCGATTCGCAAGGACTTGGAACCGCCCTGAGTAACGATCTTGAGCCGGCCGCATTGCGCCTGATGCCAAAGCTCCGAAACACGCTTCAGGTCGGTCATGATTTGGGAGCCGTCGGAGCAATGGTGTCTGGCAGCGGTCCAACCTGCGTCTTTCTGGCGAGATCAGAGGACCACGCCGTGAACCTTGCCGCGAGCCTGTCCGGAGCCGGCGTGTGCCGCAGCGTGCGAATTTCCTCCGGTCCGGCTGTGACGCGGGTCGTGAGCGACTAAAGCCGATCAAGCAGACCGCGGAGTAAGTGAGCGAGTTGTTCCTGTTCTTGGAAACTCAAGCCATCCAGAGCAATTTTTTCGAGTTCGAGCAGGTGCTTTAAGGCTCCATCTACTGCATGTTGGCCCTCGGTCGTGAGCACTACGAGAACCACTCGTCGGTCATTCTCGTCTGG
>JBDNFV010000204.1:0-1028 GCA_041689635.1 Candidatus Nanopelagicales bacterium
ACTTGATTCTTGGTTTCTGATTAATCAAATGGGTTATCGTCGGTCATCGTGAATGAGAAAAGGGGAGCCGGTGAACCAACTCCCCTTCGCTATTGTAATGACGTGTGGGCTTAGAAACCGCGGAACTCGAACTCTTCCAACGGAACTGCCTCGCCTGACGTTTGGCCAAAGGAGGCGTATTCCATGTCGTCGTATCCGGTGAAGGATGCGTACATGGCTGCCTTTGCTTCCTCGGTTGGCTCCACCTTGATATTGCGGTAAATCGGCATTCCGGTACCGGCCGGGATCAGCTTGCCCAGGATGACGTTCTCCTTGAGGCCCAGCAGTGGGTCGCTCTTCGCCGAGATCGCCGCATCGGTGAGGACACGGGTGGTCTCTTGGAAGGAAGCGGCCGAGAGCCATGACTCGGTTGCCAATGATGCCTTGGTGATCCCCATGAGTTCTGGGCGACCCGATGCTGGTGTCCCACCGTTTGTCACAACCCGGCGGTTCTCCGTTTCAAAGAGCCCACGTTCGACAAGTTCACCTGCGAGGAAGTTTGATTCGCCCGATTCAATGATCGTGATGCGCTTGAGCATCTGGCGAACAATGACCTCGATGTGCTTGTCATGGATAGACACGCCCTGCGACCGGTAAACCAATTGCACTTGGTCAACAAGATGCAGCTGAACCGCGCGCTGACCCAGAATACGAAGAACCTGCTTAGGATCAATCGCACCGACAACCAGTTGCTGGCCCACGATCACGCTGTCGCCTTCTTCAACGAGCATGCGCGATCGACGTGGCACCGAGTACTCAAGTTCTTCGCTGCCGTCATCTGGCGTGATAATTATTTTGCGCAGCTTTTCAGCGTCTTCGATGCGAATCCGGCCAGCAACCTCGCTGATCGGCGCAACACCCTTGGGTGTGCGAGCCTCGAAGAGTTCCACCACACGTGGCAAACCATGTGTGATGTCTTCACCTGCCACACCGCCGGTGTGGAAGGTGCGCATGGTGAGCTGGGTTCCTGGTTCACCGATGGACTGGGC
>JBDNFV010000205.1:0-1580 GCA_041689635.1 Candidatus Nanopelagicales bacterium
ATGTTTCGCCGCGTCGTGAGCGTGCCATTTGCTCGGATGCAGCTTGTTGAGGTCAGCGCGGGTCCACTCGAACGGGCGTTTTCACTGGCGAGCGTTCAACTACATACCGCTTCTGCGTCAACGGATGCAAAGATCCCGGGGCTTGATCCGGAGCAGGCAGCACAATTGAGAGATGCACTTGCTTCGAACAGTGCCACCGCCGGCTTGTGAACGAGACGATAGGTGCCGCCACACCTGCTTCCTTTGGGATCCGCCGGCGGACTTCATCGGTAACTCCACTGCTGCAGATTGCCAACGTTTCACCCGGTTTGGTTGTAACCGTGTTGGTTGTCGGTTTGGATTCATGGTTTCTCGGTATTGCGGTGGGGTTGTTTCTCCTTGGGACACTCGGCTATTGGGTGTCCTGGCGTAAACGTGTTTTTTGGATCAATGACGAGAACGAGTTGGAGGTCGCATCGGGTGTGCTCTTTCGCCGGTCCAGACAATTGCGAATCTCCCGGCTGCAGTCCGTTGACATTGTTCGACCCCTCATTGCCAGGTTGACCGGGTATTCCAGCCTGAAGGTGGAAGTTGCGGGCAGCGGTGACTCGCGGGTCGTGCTGTCATTTCTTAGCATCAAGGCGGCACAGGCCCTTCGCTCGACGATTTTAAACCTCGCGAAAAGCGATCTAGCGCCCACGGAGTCAGCCGGCTCGGGACCGGTCACCGAGTTGCGCGTTGATGCGGAGTCGCATTCTGATTCTGATTCTGAGCTCGAGTGGCAGTGGAAAGTGCCCAATGGTCGACTCGTTGCTTCATTGGCGTTGACCACATCAACGTATTTTCTGATTATTGGGGCGGTAGCCTCGGTTGTCTTCGCCGTGCTTGATCCATTCAGGGGAACCGGGTTGCTGACCTTGGCACTTGTTGTTGGTGGTTCGGGCATTAGTTTGATTAACGGAGTCACTTCGCTGTTCAACTTTTCCATCGGCCGGTCTGAGCGTGGAATCGCGATCTCACACGGACTTTTCACCACGGCGAATTACACGGTCTCACCCATTCGCATCCAGGCGATTGGTTTGGTCCAACCCATTGCCTGGCGCCCTTTGGGTTGGTTTCAAGTTGCAATCAACGTTGCAGGAACCGATCAGAGCAGCCAGAAGTCCGGACCGCGTGTGCTCATTCCGGTGATCCACGAAAAGGATCTACCTGAGCTCTTTGGTGAACTGGTCCCTGCGTGGAACCTGGGGGTGGACCGGGATTGGGTAACAGCCGATCAATCCTCTCGATGGCGTTATCCCTGGCAGTCTCGCCGGTTTGCGATCAGCGTCGACCCCGATTTATTTATGGTCCGCAGCGGAGCGTTGACGCGCCGATTGGGGGCTGTACCGCATGCGCGGATTCAATCAATTCGGGTCACTCAGGGACCGTGGGAGCGCAGGCTTGGGATCTCCCGGTTACACGCCGACTCGGTACCCGGACCGGTGAGTCTGGAGGCCCGCGGATTGAGTGACTCAGTTGCCGTTGGTGTTGCATTACAGGAACTGGACCTAATGTTTTCCGCGCGCGAAGTCAGGGCCAGCGAAAACTGGTAGTTGGAA
>JBDNFV010000206.1:0-1717 GCA_041689635.1 Candidatus Nanopelagicales bacterium
GGACAGATCTATTCGACGGTGATTGCAAAAGAGCGCCGCGGTGAGTATCTGGGAGACACGGTGCAAGTCATTCCGCATATTACTAATGAAATTAAGTCTCGGATTCGGCGAATGGCCGGGCCTAATGTTGACGTTGTTATTACCGAGGTTGGTGGCACCGTAGGTGACATCGAGAGTTTGCCTTTCCTCGAGTCTGTCCGGCAAATTCGACACGAAATTGGCCGGGATAACGTATTTTTCTTGCACGTGTCGCTGTTGCCCTACATAGGTCCTTCAGGCGAACTGAAAACCAAGCCGACTCAGCATTCCGTTGCTGCCCTTCGCAACATTGGTATTCAACCGGATGCAATTGTGTTGCGTGCTGATCGACCTGTTCCAGATTCGATCAAACAAAAAATCTCGATGATGTGTGACGTAGACGCCGAAGCGGTTGTCGCGGCGGTCGATGCATCGAGTATTTACGATATTCCGAAAGTACTTCACTCCGAAGGACTCGATGCATACGTTGTCCGCCGACTTGACTTGCCATTTCGCGATGTGAATTGGGAGCAGTGGGACAATCTGCTGGAGCGGGTGCACCACCCAAAGCACGAAGTGACGGTCGGGCTTGTCGGCAAGTACATCGATTTACCAGACGCCTACCTTTCGGTAACCGAAGCGTTGCGCGCTGGCGGCTTTCACAATAACTGTCGGGTAAATATTCGATGGGTCTCAAGTGATGACTGCGCGACCCAAGAAAGTGCGGCGGAGAATCTTTCCGACCTCGACGCTATTTGTGTTCCCGGTGGTTTTGGAGTTCGGGGGATTGAAGGAAAACTCGGTGCGTTGACTTTCGCCAGAGAAAACCTGATTCCCACGCTGGGGCTTTGCCTTGGATTACAGTGCATGGTGATCGAATACGCCCGGACAGTCGCGGGCCTAGCCCACGCAAACTCGGTTGAATTCGACGAATCGACACCTCACCCGGTTATTTCGACGATGGCTGATCAACGTGATGTTGTGTCGGGTGATCGAGACATGGGCGGCACCATGCGCCTTGGGCTGTACCCGGCAAAGCTTGCCCAAGGCTCTCTCGCCTACACGGTCTACGGCTCTCCATACATCGAAGAGCGTCACCGCCATCGTTTCGAAGTGGCAAACGAGTATCGAGATCAACTGTCCGAGGTTGGGTTGAGTTTTTCTGGGACGTCACCCGATGGACGCCTCGTGGAATTCGTGGAACTCCCGGTGGACATTCATCCGTATTACATCGGCACCCAAGCCCACCCCGAGTTGCGCTCGCGTCCGACCCGCGCTCATCCGCTCTTTAGTTCTCTGATTGACGCTGCCATCACCCGATCACATTCACTGCAGCAGGATTTTTCCGTTGCGGACGCGTAAACCTTACGAGTGATTAATTCGTGGATGGGACCGGTCATCGATAGCGTGGAACCTGTCACGCTTGTGGACAGCAAAACCGTGCATGTTGGTGGTAAGTGGCGGGTCGATGTTGAAACGGTTGAAATTTCCGGGCATTTAGTAAAGCGCGATATCGTGATTCATCCGGGTGCCGTGGCGGTTTTAGTCCTTAATGAGCACGATGAAGTGTTGCTGATCCGGCAATACCGGCAAGCGCTTGGAATGTTTCTTTTTGAGACTCCTGCTGGATTACTTGATCTCCCCAACGAAAATCCACTTGATGCGGCTCAGCGTGAATTAGCCGAAGAAGCTGGATTAA
>JBDNFV010000207.1:0-11283 GCA_041689635.1 Candidatus Nanopelagicales bacterium
CGCAGCGGCAGGGCCTGTGGCATGACCCCGAACATGAAGCCCACTATTCCGACGTCATCGAACTAGACATGGGAACCGTCGTGCCCAGCATTGCCGGACCAAAGCGACCGCAAGACCGGGTAATTTTGGCGCAGGCGAAACCCATGTTTGAGCAGGCACTCACTGATTTCACCGATACCCCGGATCAGCGGGTCCGCATCACTATTTCCGGTGAGTCAGTTGAAATTGGTCACGGCGCGGTGAGCGTTGCGGCCATCACCTCGTGCACAAATACATCCAACCCCTCGGTGATGATCGGCGCGGGACTTCTCGCGAAAAAAGCTGTCGAGCGTGGGCTGACCCGCAAACCCTGGGTCAAAACAACGTTGGCGCCCGGGTCCAAAGTGGTCACGGATTACTACGAAAAATCTGGGCTACTTCCTTATTTGGAAAAATTGGGCTTTAACGTGGTCGGCTACGGCTGCACAACCTGTATCGGAAACTCTGGTCCGTTGATTCCCGAGGTTTCCGCTGCAATCAACACCCATGATCTGGTGGTGAGTTCGGTGCTTAGTGGGAACCGAAACTTTGAAGGACGAATAAACCCAGAGGTCAAGATGAATTACCTGGCCTCCCCACCCCTCGTTGTTGCTTACGCAATTGCGGGAACCATGGACACGGATCTGGTCAACGACCCACTCGGTTTCGATCACGACGGTCAGCCGGTTTTCCTCGCGGACATCTGGCCAACGTCCACCGAGATTGAGCAGGTAATTGCCGACTCCATCGATTCAGGTATGTACATCGATCGTTACCGGGATGTTTTTACCGGCGACGAAGCGTGGCGTTCACTTCCCACCCCAACGGGCAGTATTTTTCAATGGGATGAACAGAGCACCTATATCCGTCGTCCACCGTACTTTGACGGAATGGACAAGGACCCGTCACCACTTGTCAATATCAGCGGTGCTCGAGTACTTGCCTGGCTGGGGGATTCGGTGACAACGGACCATATTTCTCCAGCAGGATCGATTAAGGCGGACTCACCGGCCGGTATCTATTTGAGCGATCACGGAATTGAGCGCAAGGATTTTAATTCATATGGTTCACGCCGTGGCAATCACGAAGTCATGATTCGTGGAACATTTGCCAATATCCGGTTGAAGAATCTGCTGGTTCCAGGCAGCGAAGGTGGGGTCACCGTTGACTTCACCGATCCAACATTGCCCGTCACCACCATCTACGACGCAGCCATGAAATACCAGAGTGAAAATATTCCATTGATGATTCTGGCTGGAAAAGAATATGGCTCTGGGTCAAGTCGTGACTGGGCGGCAAAAGGCACGGCGCTGCTCGGGGTACGTGCGGTCATTGCCGAGTCCTATGAGCGCATTCACCGGTCTAATTTAATCGGGATGGGTGTTCTTCCACTCCAATTTGCAGCCGGTGAAACGGCCGAAACACTGGGTTTTTCCGGTAATGAAGTTTTTGCCATTGATGGGATCACCGATCTCAATGGCGGAGTTATCCCCAAAAATGTGATGGTGAGCGCAACCTCACCGAGTGGAACAATCACCGAGTTTGCGGCAATTCTGCGCATAGACACCCCCGGTGAAGCCGACTATTACCGAAACGGTGGCATTTTGCAGTACGTATTACGCTCACTCGTGTGACGACAACGCCACCCGGTTGGCCCGGTGACCTCCCGCTCTGCGCCGACCCCGAGTTTCTTGGACAGGTGTGTCGCTGGCTATTGGAGCGATTACCGGGTGAGTTTCGTGGCACGGCCACCAGCAAAGATCCGGTAGCCCTTGCGTGGGTGCTCCAGCAGCGGGTGCACAGCGACCTTGAGTTGATGCGCACGCTTTATGCCACCGCGAGAACTCGTTCGGGTTCAGCAACGCCAGATGTCCTACTCGAGTCGCTCAGCGGGGTCGGCGCTCAGCTGCTGCGCACTGCCCGCGAGGTGGATTCGGTCGTTGTCGGCCTGGCTGGCCTTGATCACGGCAACGTGAACACTTCTGATCTAGACTAGACGGGTGCGTTATCTGGCGGCAATCCGTGACCCCCGCGACGTTCGGGCGCTCCCAGCGGAGAAGCTCCCCGAACTTGCCCGAGAGATCCGGGCCTTCCTGGTCGAAAAAGTATCAGCCACGGGTGGGCATCTGGGTCCCAATCTAGGGGTTGTTGAACTGAGCATCGCATTGCATCGGGTTTTCCGTTCACCCGAAGACGCCATTATTTGGGATACCGGACATCAAGCGTATGTTCATAAAATATTAACCGGCCGGGCCGCAGACTTTGACTCGCTCCGACAAGAAAAAGGACTGAGTGGCTACCCCAGTCGAGCCGAGAGCCCGCACGACATTGTGGAAAATTCACACGCCTCCACGGCCCTTTCCTACGCGGACGGGCTGGCCAAAGCATGGCAGCAACGGGGCCTGCTCGGCGAGCAACACGTCGTTGCGGTCATCGGTGACGGCGCTTTGACGGGTGGAATGGCGTGGGAAGCCTTAAACAATATTGCGACCGGGGAACGACCAATTGTCATCGTGGTCAACGACAACGCGAGATCCTATTCACCAACAATTGGCGGACTCGCCCATCATTTGCACGCTTTACGAACCGCAACAAACTACGAGAAAGTCTTGAGTTGGGGTAAGCGCGTGCTGCTCCGCACCCCCCTTGTCGGCCCTCCCGTTTTTGATGCACTTCACGGAATGAAAAAAGGGGTCAAGGACGTTGTCGCGCCCCAGGGAATGTTTGAAGATTTAGGGCTGAAATATGTCGGTCCCGTTGACGGACACGATGAAGCCGAAGTTGAATTCGCTCTGAGCCGTGCTCGGGACTTCAAAGCCCCCGTCATTGTTCATGTTATTACCCATAAAGGCCACGGGTACGCCCCCGCCGAAGCCGACGAAGCCGATCGGTTCCACGGCGTTGGCGTTATCGATCCCGAAACCGGACTACCGGTCGTTGCTGCGGGTCGGAGTTGGACAAAAGCTTTCGCCGACGAATTAGTCTCCATCGGACGGGTTCGATCCGATGTAGTGGCAATAACGGCCGCGATGCTGGGCCCGACCGGACTGGAACAGTTTGCCCGGGAATTTCCCACTCGCACCTACGACGTTGGTATTGCTGAAGCGCACGCGGCGACGAGTGCTGCAGGTCTGGCGTACGGCGGCATGCATCCGGTCGTGGCGCTGTATGCAACCTTTCTCAATCGAGCATTTGATCAAGTCCTGATGGACTGCGCCTTACACAAGGCCGGTGTGACATTTGTTTTAGATCGGGCCGGGGTCACCGGCGACGATGGAGCAAGCCATAACGGTGTCTGGGACATGTCCATGTTGCAGATCGTTCCAGGATTGCAGATTGCCGCACCCCGCGATGAGTCAACATTGAAGCAGGCATTGCGTGAGGCCATTGATATTAACGATGCACCATCGGTTGTCCGCTTTTCAAAAGGCTCGGTGCCCCAAGACATTCCGGCGCTGTCCCGGGAAGGCTGCGTTGACGTACTTAATCGTCACGGAGATGCCGAGGTCTGCATTGTCGCGGTCGGTTCATTTGCCCAACTTGGGCTGGACGTTTCTGAGGGGCTCCGAGCCCAAGGAATCGGCGCCCAGGTTCTCGACCCGCGTTGGGTCAAGCCGATCCCGCAATACGTCATGGAACAGGCGGCGAAAGCCAAGTTGGTCGTGGTCATCGAAGACGGAATTCGAACAGGTGGGGTGGGCGCCGCGCTGAGTCAGTCGCTCCGAGATGACAACGTTGACGTGCCCCTTCGCAACTTCGGTATCCCACTCAAATTCCTCGACCACGGCAAGCGGGCCTCGGTGTTAGAGGAGTGTGGACTCACCGGTCAGGCAATTACCCGATCGGTCACCGAGTGGATTGCAAATAATCAACGCAGCGCAACCGTTGACACAATTAGGCAGGAACGCTAGCAATTCCTAGGGCCAAGAATCGCGGGTTGCTGTAGCCCTCGCGGTCAAGGTAGGGGGTTATTCCACCCAGCCAGAACGGCCAGCCCGCACCGAGAATCATGCACAGGTCAAGATCTTGTGCTGCGGCGACAACACCTTCCTCGAGCATGATGTGGGCCTCTTGGGCGATGGCCGTCAGGGCACGATCCCTGATCTGGTCCGGGGTCATGGTGCTGGGTGTGTCCCCAAAAATTTCCACTACGCGTGGGTCAACTCTCTTATTACCGGCGTCATCCCACAACCAAACGCCAGGGAGACCGGCTGCCACGAGTTGGCCCATTTTCTCTGAGGCGTGAAACCGGTCCGGGAAATGCCCGTGGAGAGTCTGGGCGACATGTTGGGCAACGGCAGGACCGACCATCTGTACGAGAACGAAGGGATCCATGGGTAGTCCCATCTGGTGGACCGCGGCATCAGCATCGGCGAAACTAGCGCCTTCATCCACGCAGGCAATGATCTCGCCAAGGAAACG
The DNA here is from genome assembly GCA_041689635.1 of Candidatus Nanopelagicales bacterium. Taxonomy (GTDB): domain Bacteria; phylum Actinomycetota; class Actinomycetes; order S36-B12; family S36-B12; genus UBA4592. The sequence continues at coordinate 4,441 of JBDNFV010000207.1, forward strand.
ATTGAGCAGCCGGTTGACCACAAAAGCCGGTCGGTCAGCGACCAATACGCAGGATTTCTTGAGACCTTTGCCGACGGCGAAGGCGGTCGCCAACGCCGTGTCATCCGTTTTTTCAGCGCGAACAATCTCCAGCAGGGGCATCAGCGCCACCGGATTGAAAAAATGGAACCCGACGACCCGCTCTGGATACATGAGGTTGGCTGCCATTTCGGTGACGCAGAGTGAGGAAGTGTTCGTGGCCAGGATGCAATCGGGGCGGATCACCTCTTCGAGTTGTGCGAAGACCGTCTTTTTCACGGCAAGTTCTTCAAATACTGCTTCGATCACGAAGTCGGCATCGGCGAACCGGGATGTGTCCGTCGTTCCGGTGATCAGGGCCTTCAGCCGATTGCATCTATCCGGGGAGAGCCGACCTTTGTTCTGTAACTTATCCAGTTCCGCGTGGGTGTAGCCGACACCTTTGTTGACTCGCTCTTGGTCAAGGTCGGTCATGATGACGGGAACCATGAGTTGGCGTGCGAATAACAACGCAAGTTGGCTGGCCATTAAGCCGGCGCCAACGATTCCTACCTTTTTCACCGGAAGGGCTAACGATGCGTCGGGAACACCAACGGGTCGTTTGGCGCGTTTTTGTACGAGGTCAAATGAGTACAAGGAAGCGCGAAGTGGATCGGACATCACCAGGTCGGTGAGGGCTTGATCCTCGGCGTCAAAACCCTCACTGCGGGTTGCCGTCTTTGCTGCCGCAACAAGGTCCAAGGCTAGGTAGGGTGCGCGGGTAGCACCATGAATTCGGGTTTCGACCTGAGCGCGAGCGGCTTCAACGACGGCGTCCCAATTATCGCGATCGATTGGTGCGCGTTCAACAGTAATCAGGTTGGTTAGGACCTTCGCCGCCCACAGAATTGACTGCTCGAGGAAATCCGCGGGTGCAAACATGACATCCATGACACCAAGTTCCACGGATTGCTTGGGTTTCATCTGCTTGTTCTGACCCATCGAGTTATTAATAATGACGTCAAGCGCATTTTTGGGTCCCACCAGATTCGGTAACAACCACGCGCCACCCCAGCCGGGAATCAGACCGAGGAAAACTTCGGGGAGGGATAGCGCTGCAGCATCCGCCGAAACGGTTCGGTAATTGCAATGCAAGGCAAGTTCGAGACCACCACCCATGGCGGCGCCATTAACGAAAGCGAACGTCGGGACGGCGAATTCACCAAAGCGACGCATGACGTCGTGACCCAATTTACCGAAAGCAGCGATGATTTTCGGATCGTTCACCAAACTCATGGCCGAGAGATCGGCACCTACCGCGAATACGAATGGTTTCCCCGTGACACCCACAGCGGCAAGGTCGGTGCGTGCCTCTATTTCATCCAGTGCCGTATTCAACGAGGCGAGTCCACCGGGCCCAAACGTTGATGGACGGGTGTGGTCCTTGCCATTGTCCAAGGTAATCAGCGCCATGATTCCGGCGCCAAGTGGCAGGTCGAAATAGCGCACGCGCGCTTCGGTGACAATTTCATCCGGGTTGGCTTGTGCCCTTGATGCTTGTGTTTCATTCATGCGTTGCTCCCTGAGATATTTTCCCAAATGACCGTTCCACCCATGCCCAATCCAATGCACATGGTGGTAATTCCGTATTTGGCTTGTGGATTCATCGTGAAATCCTTGGCCAGGTTGTTCATCAACCGAATACCGCTGGAGGCCAGCGGGTGCCCAACCGCGATCGCGCCACCCATCGGGTTAACCCGTGGGTCATCGTCGGCTATGCCAAAGTGGTCAAGGAAAGCCAATACCTGAATCGCGAATGCTTCGTTGATTTCAAAGAGATCGATGTCTGACATGGACAAGCCGGTGCGAGCCAGGGCTTTTTCGGTGCTGGGGATGGGCCCCACACCCATCACTTCTGGTTCAACACCCGCGAAAGCGAAACCAACCATGCGCATTTTCTTGGAAAGTCCGAGTTGATCGGCTACCTCTTCATTGGCGAGCAGAGCCGCGGTTGCGCCGTCGGAGAGACCCGAGGAATTGCCGGCGCTCACCCGTCCATGTGGCCTAAACGGGGTTTTCAGAGCTGCCAACCCGTCCAGGGTGGTGCCCGGTCTGGGCGCTTCATCGGCACTGACCAAGACGCTGCCAAGTTCAGCGCTACGTGCGGCGACGGGGACCAGGTCGGGCTGGATTAACCCGTTCGCGTATGCCTTGGCCGTTTTTTCCTGCGAACCCAATGCGAAGGCATCCGTTCGCTCCTTGGTCAGGTGGGGGAACCGGTCATGCAGATTCTCGGCCGTCGCACCCATGGCCATGGCTTCCGGGTCAACGATTCGCTCGGAGAGGTAGCGGGGGTTGGGGTCCATTCCTTCACCCATCGGGTGGTGGGTCATGTGCTCAACGCCGCCGGCGAGGGCCAGGTCATAGGCCCCGGCCATGATCGCGCTGGAAAGTGTGGTTACCGCGGTCATCGCGCCGGCGCACCAGCGGTCAACGGAGTAGCCCGGTACCGTGGTGGGGAGGCCGGCGAGGAGTGTGGCCGAGCGGCCAATGTTCATCCCTTGATCACCGGTTTGGTTGGCGGCCGCGATGGCAACGTCGTCGATTTTCTCCGGTGGAAGGTTCGGGTTACGCCGCAGAAGTTCGCGGATCACCTTGACAATAAGGTCATCGGCCCTGGTCTGTGCGTACAGGCTCCCCGCCCGGGCGAACGGGGTCCGAGCCCCATCAACAAATACGACATTGGCGCGCTGCGTCATTATTCCTCCTTGTGGACGTTCCATGTTACCCGCTAGTAACTTACACCTACGTCGACTACGCCACGATCAAAATCCGACGCTTCACCGATTCCTAGACTAGGAGGGGGTAAGTGGCTCGGGCGCTTGTGAGCGTGCCTGCAGCAGGATGGGGAGCACCAGATCGCATTGCCATGGTCGGGCGCCACCCTCGAGCAGGAGATCGAGGTACCACTGCTCTGAGTCTGCCGGCTCGGCCCAGCAGGCTCGACGAACCAGATCCGGTTGCATCAGATTCTCGGTAGGAATGTTCAATTCTTCGGACCGGAGTGCCAATTTTTCGCGGGCGTATTCCAGGCGCGCGTGCGCACCAGGATTTTTCTCTGCCCACGTCTTTGGTGGTGGCGGCCCCTGCGATCTTGGTGGTGGCTGGGGTAGCTCTGATTCCGGGAGTGCTCTGGCTCGCTCAACGGCGGCAACCCATTGTTTTTCATAACGTCCGGCACCCCGGCCATTGAAACCCTGGACCTTAAGCAATGGGCCGGTTGGTTTGGCTAATGCCGCAGCCAGAATTGCCCGGTCGGGCAGGATGCGGCCCGGTGCAATATCACGGCGACGGGCAATATCGTCGCGGGTGAGCCACAACTCTCGAACAATGCCGCGAGCCAAGGGTGTTTTGGCGCTGTGCATACCCGAGGTACGACGCCAAGCTTCACCCGCGTGTTCACGTGGACGCCAGGTCAGCAGAGCATCGAATTCCTGTTGGGCGTACGGGCGCTTGCCACTTTCATCCAGACTGGCGGCGAGGGCGTCACGCAGTTCAACGAGTAACTCGACATCGAGCGCGGCGTATCTCAACATTGCGGGGGTAAATGGGCGCTGCGACCAATCTGCCGCGCCGTGGCCTTTTTCCAGGTAAACACCAAGTTCGTTTTCCATCAGCGGTCCAAGTCCGACCCGTTCACGACCGAGGATCCGCCCCGCCAACTCGGTATCAAATAAGGAACTCGGGGTTAATCCCACCTCGCGCAAGCACTCCAGATCCTGGGTTGCAGCGTGTAAAATCCACTCAACCCCGATGGTTGCCGATGCAATGGCACCTAAATCCGGGCAGGCGATGGGATCAATGAGTGCGGTTCCCGACCCGGTCCTTCGGATTTGAATTAAATATGCCCGTTGCGAGTAGGTGTAACCCGACGCCCGTTCCGCATCCAGGGCAAGTGGTCCGGATCCGGCAGCCAGGGCCTGGGCGTACGCGTTGAGTGCGGATTCGGTCGTGATTAATTCAGGGACGGGTTCGCGGGTTTCATGTGGGATCTTGACCTCGTCGTCGACATCGAGTTGGTCCTCACACTCGGGGACAGGGCTATCCACGGCGTCGTGCGTGGGCAACGTGGGCGACGCCCTCGGGAAGGGGTATCAGTCCACCGGCGAGCACGAGCACATTTATCCAGGCGGTGAGGTGTGCGCCTAGGTCGTCAAGGGGAACTCCGACCGCGTCTTCATTGGGGGTCCACGATGAGCGAACCTCAACGAATCCGTCGGCGGGTCGATCAGATAATGTCCCGAAAGATTGTCCGAAGTTGCTGGTGACGGTCCCACCCAACTCCCTAATGTCAAGGCCACTCGTTCCTTCGAGGATCCAACTCCAAGCAACTTCCCGAACTAGATCATCATTTAGTACATCCGACTCAAGTTCGGCTCGAGCAAAAATAACGGCTCGAAATGCGCCACCCCATTCGTCAACCCCGTCGGGGTCGTGCAGTAGGACGAACCTCCCCGAAAACGCATCATTGTCAGCATCTGTTGGTTCGGCAGTCATGGCTAAGGCAAAGGGAGCGAGCCGACTGGGGGCCGGCACTTGGCTCAAGGTGATGTCAGGACGCACGACCACGCTGCCGATTTGCGCAACGGTCAGCGCAAATTGGTCGGCGGCTGGGGTCACGGTTCGCACGACTTAAGACTAATGAGACGAAAGTGGTTACTGGGACTGGCGCGCCGCTACGGTGTCTCGAAATTCACCGAGATCGAATTAATGCAATACCGCTGATCCGTGGGGGTGCCGAAACCTTCACCGTCAAATACGTGGCCGAGGTGACCGCCACACGCAGCGCAGCGAACTTCGGTTCGAGTACTACCCATGCTCTTATCTTGGAGGTAGATCACGGAATCTTTTGCCAAGGGTTCATAAAAACTCGGCCATCCGCATCGGGAATCAAACTTGGTGTCACTGGTAAACAATGCAGCACCACATGCTCGACAGGAATAGGAACCAACTCGCTTTTCATCGGTGAACTCCCCTCGGTACGCCGGCTCGGTCCCGGCTTCGCGCAGAACCCGGTATTCATCCGGGCTCAACCGCTCGCGCCACTGATCCTCGGACAAAACTGTTTCATAATCGGTGCCATCGGGTCGTTGGGCTCCGTCGCGGGCCGGTGTTGATGAACTCATAACCCAAGACTACGCGTCGGGTGCCTCTCGCGCCTGCCTACGCCAAGCGCTGATTCATGTCAGACTTGGCTCGTGATGGAACTTTTAGAGAACTCTGGCGCGTGGCTGTCCTCCACCGATTTGGATAGCGCCCGGGCCAATGTGCCCATTGTCTACATTGACGCGATCCCGGTCCGCGTTGATGCAACCGGGGCGGTGACCGAGGTCGGACTACTTCTTCGGGTCTTACCCGATGGCAGCATTAGTCGAGCCGTGGTGTCGGGTCGCGTTCTCTACAAAGAGCGCATCCGTGATGCCATCATGCGCAACTTGGAAAAAGACTTGGGGCCACTAGCCTTCCCCAAATTACCTGCATCACCGCAGCCCTTCACCGTTGTGGAGTACTTTCCAGAGGCCGGTGTGACCGGATTTCATGATCCACGGCAGCACGCAGTTTCCCTAGCCTACATTGTTCCGATCGAGGGAGAATGCGCTCCGTCATCAGATTCCCTGGATCTCATTTGGGTGACCCCGGATGCCGCAACCAGACCAGAATTTGAATTGGAGATGGTGGGTGGCCAAGGTCGTCTGGTCCGGATGGCCCTGGCCCACTGCGGTTTATTGCCTTAGCGCGCAGGGAACTGGGGCGGTACTTTGTTGATCTTTCCCGCGAGCGCAGCAGCGAGATCCTCCCGTTCAAATGCATGACCCATTTCAATAAACGCGTCGTCGGCACTGTCATTAAACTCCGCGTTCATCCCTCGGAGTAATTGTGCTTTGATAACGGCCATTGAGGCCGGAGAGCAATGTGTGATCAGTTCGTTCGCGCACGCGTAAGCATCGGCTAGTGGATCATCGCTCGCGGCCAGAACGAGCCCGTACTCGTAAGCGTCTTGACCAGAAAATGTGCGGCCACTGACCAGCAGTTCGGTGGCGCGAGCTAGTCCAACGAGTCGGGGGAGCAGCCAAGCGATTCCGTATTCAGCGATCAACCCGAGCCGAGAAAAAGTGGAACTGAGTTTGGCATCAGATTTCGTGAACCGGAAATCAGCGCTCATGGCGATCACAAATCCCAGTCCGGCAGCCGGTCCGTTAATTGCCGTAATCACCGGTGTTGTCATGTGCAGATACTTACCCGGCACCGTTGCGTGACTTTGCCCGTTCAGGAATCCTTGAACGAGTTCGGGGTCCTCACCCAAAATAGATAAATCTGCCCCGGAGCAGAAGCCACGGCCGGCGCCGGTCACGACAATGACCCTTACCTGCGGATCCGCGTCGGCAAAGTCGAGCAAATCCGAGTATGTGTGGATCATGTCGGGGAGCAAGGCGTTAAGCCGGTCGGGCCGGTTAAAGGTGATGGTCGCAATGTGCCCATCCCGTGAATAGGTGACAAATTGGGTGGCGGGTGCTGAACTCATGTCGTATTCATAGCATCAGAGCCCTTATCCGGACCCACGTGCGGTTAACTTGGTCACAGTGGTTCGGCTGCGCCGGACCTAAGTGAAGCCTTTTACGGAAGTGAGGAATAGATGTCGGATGCATTTGGTCACTCGGTGCAAAAAAAAGGAATGCGGATTACCTGGCGTGGAATTGTTCTGATCGTTATCGCCTTTTTTCTTGCAGTGTTCGCGGTCCAAAACCTGAACACGGCGCGAGTTAGTTTTTTGGGCATGGATTTTGA
>JBDNFV010000208.1:0-5268 GCA_041689635.1 Candidatus Nanopelagicales bacterium
ATTGAGTTTTACACGCGTACCAAGACCGTAACGTCACGTTGGCCTGACCCGTCAACGAGTTCGGTCGACTTGGGATTCCCCCAAACCCGCTAAGCAGGTAATGACACTCTCCACTTACGAAAGGTGAACGTTATGGATATCGGCGTAGTTCTGCAATGCATTCCCCCGGCTGCCCGGGTTGTTGACTTGGCTAGAAAGGCTGAGACATACGGCTTTAAGTACGTATGGACCTTCGACTCACACATATTGTGGGAAGAACCGTACGTCATTTACAGCAAGATTCTCAACGAGACGCGCAACATCACCGTTGGCCCAATGGTGACGAATCCGGCAACTCGGGACATCACGGTGACCGCATCGGTATTTGCCACCCTGAATGAGATGTACGGAAACCGAACCGTGATTGGAATTGGTCGGGGTGACTCCGCTGTCCGGGTGACCAACGGCAAACCCGTCACGGTGGCCGACCTCAGGGAAGCAGTTATTAATCTCAAAGGTTTGGTCAATGGTGAATCCATCGAGTACAACGGTAATGACATCCGTCTTCCGTGGGCTGCGGAAAGTCGAACCCCTGTCTGGGTTGCGGCTTACGGGCCAAAAGTTCTGGCCCTGACCGGTGAAGTCGGTGATGGATTCATCCTTCAACTCGCCGATCCTTCCATCGCTGAATGGACAATTAAGGCGGTCAAGGATGCAGCCAAGGCGGCTGGGCGGGATCCCGATGCGGTGAAAATCTGTGTTGCAGCCCCGGCCTACGTCACCGAAGACATCGCTCATGCCCGTGATCAGCTCCGCTGGTTCGGCGGGATGGTGGGCAATCACGTGGCCGACATTGTCGATCGCTACGGAGAAGGCGGGGGTGCTGTTCCTCAGGCACTTACCGACTACATCAAGGGCCGCAAAGGCTACGACTACAACGATCATGGTCAAGCCGGCAATACTCACACCGACTTCGTTCCCGATGAAATCATCGACCGTTTCTGCATTATTGGGCCTCCGGAGGAACAGATTCGCCGACTTGAGGAACTCAAATCCCTAGGTGTTGATCAGTTCGCGCTGTACCTGCAGCACGACGATAAAGATCACACCATGGCCGAATACGGCGAAAAGATAATTCCTGCCGTGTCTGAGAAGCGACGAGCAAAAGACTGAAAAATGTCCTTAACCCGTGATCGACTCTCAAGAGGAATGGTCTCCTTGCTGTGGGCTCTTGCTGGTATTGCGCTGATCGCAATCATGTGGGAGCTCACAAAGGTCGTTGGAACATTGATTAGTCTTCCCTTCAACGCCTCCGATCAAGCCATGCCGCACATCTGGACCATGATGTCGGCCTTCACCCTCCCGGAAGTGCGAGGTTCGGACACAACGGTGTTTCAAGCAGTGTTGGCAGCAGCAACCTACTCGCTGATGTTGGCCCTCGGCGGGTTCGTGATCGGTGTTTCGGTGGGTCTGCTCTTAGCCGTCATCATGCAACGCTTTTTGTTTTTTGAACGGGGACTCCTACCCTTTGTTATTGCTTCGCAGACCGTTCCACTCATCGCTCTCGCGCCGCTCATCGTTGGAATTGGGAATCAAATTAGCTTTGGGCCCGTTCAGTGGTCAACGACCTACTCTGTCATGTTCATCGCGGCGTATCTTGCCTTCTTTCCGCTCTCCATTGGAGCACTTCGTGGACTGCAAGCCCCCAATGCCACCTCACTTGAGTTGATGCGTTCCTACGCCGCATCGAATAACAATGTCCTGTGGAAATTGCGTTTTCCTTCCAGCATTCCGTATCTCGTACCAGCCCTTAAAGTCTCAGCCGCGGCCTCGGTTGTCGGTACTGTCGTCGCCGAGATTTCCACTGGAGTTCGGGGTGGGATCGGTCGACTGATGGTTGAATACGCGCGTGAAACCACGTCACAACCGGCAAAGGTTTATGTAGCTGTATTCGGTGCCATCGTATTGGGTCTAGCAGTAGCAGCCGCAATTACCGCTGTTGATGTGTTGCTCACTCGGAATCTTCCCAAGAAAGGTCTCGCATGACATCAGGTCCCAACCACGCAGCAAAAACCGGAAGCGCACTTGCGATTTCCAATGTTTCAAAAGTGTTCAACAAAGGCAACTCGAATGAAGTTACGGCACTCTCTGACGTAAACCTTGATGTGCATACGGGTGAATTCATCTCACTGATTGGTCCCTCCGGCTGCGGCAAAAGTACTCTTTTGCGGGTCATCGGTGACCTCACCGGATTTGATTCTGGCAGCGTCCAGGTCTCCGGGAAATCCCCCGCCGATGCCCGGAGAGAGCGGCTGTACGGGATCGCATTTCAACAGGCAGCCCTTTTTGATTGGCGAAGTGTCAGCAAAAATATTGAACTCCCCCTAGAACTAGCAGGATGGGACAAATCTAGGCGCGAGGCGCGTTCAGCCGAACTATTAGACATGGTGCAATTATCCGAATTCGGCACCCACCGGCCATGGGAACTCTCGGGTGGAATGCAGCAACGCGTTGCCATCGCTCGCTCACTCGCCGTGGATCCACCCTTACTCCTGATGGATGAACCTTTTGGCGCACTCGATGAAATGACCCGTGAGCGAATGCAGAATGAGCTCCTTCGGATTCGCCAGGAAACGGGAAAAACCATCGTTTTTGTGACCCATTCAATCCCTGAGGCGGTATACCTGTCTAACCGAGTAGTCGTGATGTCACCTCGACCGGGTCGGATTACCGCAGAAATCAGCGTCGACTTGGGTGAGCGGAACGAGCTAACCCGGGAATCGGACCACTTCTTCCACTCCGTCACGGCGGTCCGTGAAGCCCTGCGACTTCATGACACGTCCGGATCCAATATGTCCGCGCACCGCGGTGACATCTGATGAATTCGAAGCTGAGCTATGTGTGGCCGCCAATTTTGATTGCCGCATTATTTCTCGGCGCTTGGCAGTTGCTCGTCGTGATCCAAGATTTGAAACCTTTTCTGTTACCCGCGCCCAGTCTGATCGCTACAGAGTTTTCCAATGGCGCGATGTTGATGTGGAGCGCAGCATTTTACACGGGCACAACCGCGTTTCTGGGGTTGCTTTTTGGAACCGTTGCCGGATTATTCATGGCGCTTCTCGCGCAACGATTCATCACCGTGGACAAATTGGTGGCACCCCTCGCAGCTGGACTCGCGACCGTACCGATTATCGCTTTAACGCCTATTTTGAACAATATGTTCAACATAACCAGTCGCACCCCACGCGTGCTGGTAACCGCAATCATTGTGTTGTTTCCAATATTTGTAAACGTAACTCGCGGTCTCATGCAGGTCAATCCGGTGCAACTTGAACTCATGCGCTCGCTCAATGCAGCACCTCGAACAACACTTCGAGTCCTTCGTATTCCGAATGCAATTCCATTCTTTTTTACCGGCCTTAAGATTGCCGCACCGCTAGCAGTTATTGCTGCCTTGGTCGCCGAGTATTTCGGTGGTCCGCAGCAAGGCTTAGGGAGTCGAATCGCAAGTGCCGCGGCAAACACCGCCTATGGTCGAGCGTGGGCTTACGTTCTTGCCGCGATCATTATGGGCTTGATCTTCTATTTGACCATCATCGCAATTGAAAAATGGGTGACACCGCGGACAACGAAGACGGTTAAAACAACTTAAATCGCTCATCAATTAAAAATATAAGGAGGAATAGTGAATAGAGGAAAAAACGGGATTCGCTTGGCAGCAGCCGCTGCCACGGGTCTTTTAGTGCTCACTGCATGTAGCAGTGGAACGGACACTGCTACGACCGACGCAGCAACGACCGACGCAGCAACGACGGAAGCAGCGCCAACGGAGGAAGCAGCGGCAGAATGTACGGAGCTCACGCCCGTGACATTGCAACTTCAGTGGTTCGTGCAAGCCCAGTTCGGTGGCTACTACGCCGCCAAGGACTTGGGCTACTACGAAGAGCAGTGCCTCGACGTGACCATCCTTGAGGGTGGTGTGGACATTGTTCCTCAGACGGTCCTCGCCCAGGGTGGCGCAGACTTCGCCATCTCATGGGTACCCAAGGCACTTGCTTCCCGTGAACAAGGCGCTGGGATCGTTGACGTCGCCCAGGTGTACCGGTCCTCCGGAACACTGCAGGTGTCGTGGGCTGATTCCAATATCACCACCGCTGCCGATCTAGCCGGTAAAAAGGTTGGCAACTGGGGATTTGGAAACGAATATGAACTATTTGCCGGAATGACCAAGGCCGGGCTCGACCCAGCCAAGGACGTTGAATTGATTCAGCAGCAGTTTGACATGCAAGCACTACTCAATCGCGAGATTGACGCAGCGCAGGCGATGACCTACAACGAATACGCTCAGGTACTGGAATCGGTAAACCCCGATACCGGTGAGTTGTACCAGCCAAGTGACTTTAATGTCATCAACTGGAATGACGAAGGTACCGCGATGTACCAAGATGCCATTTGGGCATCTGAAGAGCGTCTCGCTGATGCGGCATACCAAGACACCACCCAGCGCTTTGTCACAGCATCACTCAAAGGCTGGATCCAGTGTCGCGACAACGCACAGGAGTGCGCTGACATCATTACGGCGAATGGTTCCAAACTAGGCGCAAGCCACCAACTCTGGATGATGAACGAGGTCAACAAGTTGATCTGGCCTTCACCCATGGGTGTCGGCATGATCGAACCAGAACTGTGGGCACAGACCGTTGACATTTCCCTCAACACCAAGAACCTTGAAGGGGCAACAATCATCACGGCCGCGCCACCAGAAAGCGCCTACACCAATCAGTATGCAGAGGCTGCGAATGCAGCGCTTACTGCTGAAGGACTCAACACCACCGGAGATGCTTATGCTCCCATTGAAGTAACTCTCAATGAGGGTGGCAATTAGCACTTCGTAAAATAGGGGTGGGGCAGGAGCGATATTTGCTCCTGCCCCACCCGTTTGTCGCATCCCCCGGAACGATCAGCGGCTCAACTGTCTAAATTAGCCATCACGTGCTTGATCCGGGTGTAGTCCTCAAAGCCATACATGGACAAATCCTTGCCGTACCCTGAGTGTTTGAATCCACCGTGCGGCATCTCGGCAACCAGCGGGATATGCGTGTTAATCCACACACAACCAAAATCAAGGCCTTTCGCCATCCGCATCGCGCGACCAAAGTCTTTGGTCCAGACAGATGATGCAAGACCGTAATTCACGCCATTTGCATAGGCCAAGGCCTGGGCTTCATCGTCAAATTTTTGGATGGTAACGACCGGGCCGAAAATCTCATTTTGAATCATTTCATCATC
>JBDNFV010000209.1:0-2810 GCA_041689635.1 Candidatus Nanopelagicales bacterium
ATCAGACATTCGGCTGGGCGGTCGTGATCCTCTTTCGTCATTGGCGCTTCGAGTTGAATCAGGCAGGTCAGGGTTTCCAGTTGCTGCAGGGCGACTATGTCGAGATCAAAGTTGGCGGAAAATTTCATGACTGCTCCTTCTCGTGGAGAATTATTTGGGTGAATTCACTATTGGGGTGTGCATTGGTCAGTACTGCTGTGACCTGCGTGAGGGCATCCGTTGGTGCGACGCCTTTATGTCGAATCGAGTAGAGCGCCGCAACTGTTGGCGTTCTTGAATGGGCTGCAACACAGTGCAGGAGAACCGTTTTGCCTTGGTCGCGGAAGTAGGCAACCGTGTCGGCCGCATCTTCCAGGGTCAGTTGGGTGTGGGCGTTGTGACCGGGTTCGTCAATTATTCGGATCTCAACGTGATTGCCGGGATCGAGATTGAAATGACTGATGTCTTCTCTACCCAAACGACACAGCGAAACGATTGCGTCGATTTGAATTGGCGTTTTTACGCTTCCCCGTGCTGCGTCAAAGCCGGCGAGGATCACGCCGCTGTCGTGCGGGTGGACCGCAATATTGTCGGTGCTCGACCAACTCGAGTAGTCCATGCGGTCAACATTGGGCCATTTGTACTCTGTGTTTTCGGCTTTACTTTCTTTATTCATTACGTTGATGCTCAGTGCGTGTAGATCGCGGTCCCGCATGTCTGGCCAGCCGTGGATCTGGGCGCGCCAGATCGTTGGGATTGCGCTCAGGCCCCAGATCGCGGCAAGAAGTGAACCTGCAACACACGCCACCGTGTCGGCGTCGTTGCCTGCTCGGACCGCTTCTTGTAGTGCGTCGGCGAAATGGCGTGCATTGTTGTCGGGCGGGATGGGTGTTCCGGTGATCGCTGCCCACGCGCATTTGAGAGTTTGAACGCTGTAGCCGTTGCCGTCGTGGAAGTCTCGCGGATCCGCACCCGTTGCCTGCTCAAGTTGTTCCCACCAGAACGCTGCGTCGTGGGGCATCGTTCGTTTTATTGCTTGCTCGAGGTTTTCTTTGAGGGTGAGCAGGTCGCTTTGGCTTTGGAAACTTTCGATCGCGATTGCTTCTTTGATGGCCAGACACCACACGGCTGATGCTTGGGCGCTGCGTTCGTCGGCGTGGGTGAGCATGGCTGTCGTGATTGCGGTTTCAACGAGCTCTCGTTCGTTGCTGAGCTTGGCGAGTGCTACCGGTGCGGTGCGCATGAGGGCTCCGTTACCACCGCTGGTTCCCGGGCTCTTGTCTTCTTCTGCTTTGGCGATCTGCGTGAACTTTTTGGCCAAATCGGTTTCGTCGTGGTCGGTGACTTGGCGCATCACGTTCGCGGTGTGGATCCCAATGTCTTTCTCACGCGCCGGGGAGAAGTACCAAGTGAGGAAGTTTTTCGCGATCGCGTCTTGCCCTTGGGGCGTGGCGATGTCGTGGAACTCGGCGCCTTGGGCGATTGCGATCATCTGCGCCGCGTCGTCGGTCCACTCCCCTGGGGCGAAGGCGCCCTGTCCACCCATGTAGATATGAGTCTGCGGTGCGAGAGCTGGTCCGAATTCGTAGCCGGCACCCAGCGCGTCTCCGACCGCCGCCCCAATCAGGATCCCGCTGATCCGATCGTTTTTAAATATGTGCTTCTCGTTGATGTTCATGAGCCCCCGTTCATAGTATTCTCAATATTGAGATAACTGTACCACACACTTTTCGCAATAATGCGATAACCTTGAGATGTGACCGAATTGAGCCTTTCCAGCTTCCCCGCCCCCCACCTCGCCGTCGACGTTGCCGTCATGAGCGTTGTCCAGGGTTCGCTCTCGGTACTTCTGGTTCGGCGGACCGGAGACAGAAGTGGGGAGTGGGCGCTCCCCGGTCGATTCGTGCGGGAGCGCGAACGCCTCTCGGAAACTGTGGCTGTCGCCTTGTCGACTAAGTGCGGGCTGGGCTCGCAGCTTTTGTCGGCGCGCACCCCCCGGCAATTGCATCTCTTTGATGACCCGGCGCGTGATGACCGGGGCTGGGTCATGTCGGCCGCTCACTTGGTAGCGCTGCCCCACTCGTTGCTCTCGGAGTACCTGACTACGCGCGATGACCTGCGCTGCGTCCCCGTTGCCGAAATTCTGGCGGACACCTCTTCTGCCCTTTCTTTGCCGTACGGACAAAAGGAAATCGTGAATTTCGCGGTTACCGAAATGCGACGGCTGTATTCACAGTTCCCCGACCCCGAAGGGCTACTCGTTGACTCGGCGTTCACCTTGGCCGAACTACACGCCGTTCACGTTGGTGTGCTCGGCGTTGATTGGCAGATCGACACGTTCCGCCGGCACATGTTGCCGCTCTTGGTTGATCTAACTGAAATGACCGTCGGGCGTCCGGGGCGTCCGGCATCCCTTTACGCCAAGCCCGTCGTGACAAAACAGATCTGAGTACTTCACCTTGGTGATCTGCTCGAAAGCGTGGCAACGGGATCGATTCAGTGGGCGTTGCTGAAAACGTTTAACTTGGTTCGGGTTTCTGGGGCATCGAAAATTATTGTTTTTCGTGTCATGAAGAAACTTGGATCGGTAAAAGATCCGGCCGATCTGATGTGTCCCGTATCGGCTCTTACTGCACAAACCACCTTCAGCACAGGTGATTTCGCCGGGTGAAACGTACTCCACCCCAATGACGGCTGCTCGTCGTAGTAACTTTTCAGCACTGCCTTGTTCGTGAACGTGGAATTATCTACCTTGGTAGAGAAAATAGATTTAATGGTAGAGAATTACGACATGGCGATGAACATTAAAAGCACAACGGCGCATGACCTGG
>JBDNFV010000210.1:0-1531 GCA_041689635.1 Candidatus Nanopelagicales bacterium
GCTTTTGGCCCGGTTGTTCTCGACGTTGAAGTTCCCGAGCGAAACGCGATCACCCAGGCCGAATCTGCCGGAATGCCGATCCACGCGTGGGACTCACCCGCCGGGCGTGAACTGGGCACAGTTTTTGACCAAGTAAGTGCAATCATGTCGCCGAGGAAAAGGTTGTGGGGTTAGTCGTGGCTAAAACAGAATTCAATGCAACTCCAAGGCCTGCATTGCGCAAGTCGCTCGACTCGGCCACCCACCCGGTCTTGGAAAGTGGAAATTCCAAGCCAAGACAGATGGGTCAAGAGGGGACACACTTCGGTAATGCGAGTGATTCAGTAAAAGTCCCACGCACCGAAAAACTCGTGGAGATTTGCGTCCTCATTCCCAAGTCACTTCGCAAAAAATTGAAGTCTGAGGCAAAAAATCAAGGTATTACTTTCGATGAATTGATTGTTTTGCGAATTCGCGAATAATTAAGGAATTGGATGTTGGGCGTCGTAACGTAAAAATCCCCTGAATTTTGCTGCGAGCCCGACGGAAAGCCCGATGCACACCAGCCCACCGCTAATGACTGATAACGCTTCGCCGCCGATGGATGCCACAACTCCCGCTTCAACATCCCCCAGGCGTGGGCCACCGGCAACAACGACCGTGTGAACGCCTTGCAATCGGCCCCGGAATTCATCGGGCGTTGCCGCCTGCAGGATCGTCATGCGGAAGATTGCTGAAACGTTGTCCGCAGCTCCCGCGACCGCAAGAAGCACCAGCGAAATTATCAGGGTTCGCGAGAAACCAAATGCAGTAATCGCTGCTCCCCACACGATGATCGAACCCACGATCGCTCGACCTTGCCAGCGAACATTGCCCAGTGGCCCTGAGAAAATCCCCGAGATCAATCCGCCCAAAGCTGGGGCCGCGGCCAACAATCCCAGGGTGAACGCAATATCTTGAGTGCTTCCACCAAACCACAAGGCAGCAATCGCCGGGAACAATGCTCGTGGCATCCCGAACACCATGGCAACGAGATCTTGATAAAAAGTCATTTGCAAATTAATCTTGCCCCGCATGAATTCAAAACCTTCTTTGACCGACTTCCAACCGCGGCTTGCATCAGCCGACTTGGTGGGTGGCAGTTTTGGGAGTCGGTACATGGCGTACGCAACGGCCATAAAAGCAACCACATCAAATAGGTACGGTGCGGTGATCGCCCCCGTCGTTGCGATGAGGAAGCCGCCAATGAGTGGGCCCAGCGTGAATCCCAGATTCCAGGTGATAATCCCTAACGCATTCGCCGCTGGCAGTAACTCCGCCGGGACGATGCGCGGAATAATTGCGTGCCGCGCCGGGTTACCAACGGCGAAAAATGCGGATTGAATGGCTACCACCAGATAAAGAAAACCAACGGATTCAAAATCCAAAAAAGCTTGGGTGAGCAGCAATATTGACGTGAACCACATGCCGACCGCGGTAATGAGTCCGACGGTGCGACGATCAAACGTGTCCGAGAGTGATCCGCCGTATAGCCCAAACCCAACGAGGGGGA
>JBDNFV010000211.1:0-1013 GCA_041689635.1 Candidatus Nanopelagicales bacterium
GACACTCGAGGTGGCGCCATGAAAACCATAAAAACTGCAAGAAATAAACTGACGGGAACCGAGATAACCAAGGCGATCACTGCCAGCAGTAATGAGCCGTACAGCATTCCGGCGATTCCGAATTCCGGCGGTACTCCCAGCGGATCCCACATTGTTTCGGTGAGGAAACTCAGCCCCTGCTGCTGAACTACCGGGACTGCCTTAGCGCCTAGAAATATAGTGATCCCAGCCAGGATCAGCAGGGAGGTGAAGGCCGCTGCCGTGATGGACCGGTTAAAAATTCGATCGCCACGATTGGCTTTCTTGGTTTTGCCCAGGTCACGCATCGGGGCTTCTAAACTCACAAGTGCGAACTTTCCACCTGAAAGTAGCCAAGTAGACGAATATAAGTGAACCTTAGAAAATCATTAGGTGAACGGAGAGTGAACTAATGATCGGATCCGGCAATTTGCTCGAGGGCATGAATCACAATGTCGCGAAGGACTGCCGCAGTATCTCGCGCACCGCCAGGTGATCCCGGTGCGTTTACCACGAGTGAGTTGCCCAGTTGTCCAGCAATTCCCCGGGATAGCGCTGCCGTTGCTACCCCCTGTGCGCGGCCATACGCTCGAATGGCCTCAGCGATTCCTGGAACTTCACGGTCAATCACCGACCGGGTGAACTCCGGGGTCAGATCCGTCGGCGAAATGCCGGTGCCACCGGTCGTGACAATCAGGGCGTGCCCTTGGCTGGCTGCTGCGCTGATCTGGATCGCCACTTCAGGTCCATCAGGAATAATCACCGTTGGTGAACACAATATTCCCAGTTCGGTAAACGCCGCCACCAAGATTTCACCGGACGTATCAGCACGAAGACCTTGGGAACCACGCGTTGACACGGTTATTACCTGCGCCGTGAAATCACTCATGCTCACTGCGAATCCAGTGGCCCGACCGTCCACCTTTTTTCTCCAACAACTCAACGAATTCGATC
Organism: Candidatus Nanopelagicales bacterium; assembly: GCA_041689635.1. Taxonomy (GTDB): domain Bacteria; phylum Actinomycetota; class Actinomycetes; order S36-B12; family S36-B12; genus UBA4592. The sequence continues at coordinate 973 of JBDNFV010000211.1, forward strand.
CGGGCCATTCGATCCAGGCTTTTGACCATGTCAATGAGCGC
>JBDNFV010000212.1:0-4756 GCA_041689635.1 Candidatus Nanopelagicales bacterium
GAGGTGGCATCGGAGATCGGCGACGCCGCGAAAATATTTGATCTGGTCTGGCCACCGATCGGAGGTGGGACGCAGGTTCCTCCGAATTTGTTGCGCGCAATTACTCATTCGGGTGGGTACTGCGCTGCTGCATATATAGGTAATGAACCAATTGCCGCAGCACTTGCGATAGTGGGTGTGCACCACAGCGAATCAGGTCCGCGAATTCACCTGCACTCACACATGACCGGGGTGCTCGAGCCGTACCGCAATCGTCGGATCGGCACGATGATCAAGGCGCATCAACGTTGGTGGGCTATGAGTCACCTTATTGACACCATTATCTGGACATTTGATCCTCTGGTTGCGCGCAACGCCAAACTTAATCTGGTGAACCTTGGTGTCAGTGTTCGCGGTTACGAGCCGAACTTTTATGGCGCAATGACGGATGCAATAAATGTAGGTGAAGAATCTGACCGGGTGTTTGCCTGGTGGGATTTGACAGGTGAACGGGCCCGGGCAGCTGCTCAGGGTGAATTGGGGCCGATTATGCAATTGGGTGAGAGTCAGGTTGTGGTGGAGACGCCTGCGGACATCGTTGCGCTAAGGGCTAGCGATCCGAAAGCGGCTCGAGAGTGGCGCCACCGAATGCGCGAGAACTTGATGCGGGAGTTTGCGGCGGGACGAGAAATCATTGGTGTGACAAAAAATGGTGACTACGTGCTCGACGATCTGCTGGCCGGTGGTTAACGTGACCCTATGAGTTTTACGTTTATCATCCACAGCCTTGAGATTCCGCTCGTTCGCCCATTTCGCACGAGTTTTGGTTCGCAAAGTATCCGAGATGTGGTGCTCGTTGAGGCGGTGAATGATTCCGGAGTAAGCGGTTGGGGCGAATGCGTCACCATGGCGTGGCCGGGCTACAGCGCCGAATACACGCGCGGTGCGATCAACGTTATGCGCGAGTTCCTCCTCCCAACGCTTTCTCCACTACTTGCTCAGGGTGAACGTGGCGGAACGCCAGCGCCAGATTCTGTCCGCTCGGCTTTAGCGGTCATGCAGGGAAACCCAATGGCCAAGAGTGCTGTTGAGACGGCACTGCTCGACCTATGGTTAAGGGAGCGCAACCTTTCGCTAGGTGAGTTTTTAGGAGTCGCTCGTGACCGGGTTGACTGCGGGGTGAGTGTTGGAATTCCCGATTCAATCGAGGACCTAATGACCGAAGTTGGACAATACGTTGACCAGGGATACCTCCGAATAAAATTGAAAGTTGAACCTGGTTGGGATCTTGATGCCTTGCGGGCGGTCCGTTCGCAGTGGCCAGAAATCCCATTGCAAGTCGATGCGAATCAGGCGTACCGCAGAAGCGACGCCGAACATTTGGCGAAGTTTGACGAATTCAATCTACTTCTGATCGAGCAGCCCTTGCCGGAAGATGATCTTTTGGGGCACACCTTGATTGCCTCCGTTGTGTCAACGCCAATTTGTTTGGACGAGTCAATTCTTTCGGTCGAGTCTGCGGAGAGTGCTATCGAATTTGGGGCCACAACAATAATTAATATAAAGCCGGGTCGTGTCGGTGGATTCCTGGCGGCGAGGGATATTCATAATTTGTGTGTCGAAAAAAGTATTCCGGTGTGGTGCGGAGGGATGCTCGAGACCGGCATTGGGCGGGCTGCAAATATTGCCTTAGCGGCGCTGCCAGGATTTACGCTTCCCGGCGATACCAGTGCCTCGAATCGATATTACAAAGAAGACGTTACCGAACCATTTGTTCTCGACAACGGTCAACTCCAGGTGCCAACGGGACCGGGTATCGGTGTTGAACCCATTGCCTCGAATCTCGCGGGGATGTCAACTGCAACCGAATTGATTGAACTTTAATTATTCAATTCATTCATTTGAGCCGGCGCGATCCCGCTGATTCGTGAGATGGCAAACGTTCGAACATTGGCACTTCCGTGATCGAAGGCTGTCATGGTGCCGTCCCCCATGCGGATTGGTTCAACAATTTGCGTACTCGTCCTTCCATCGGCTTCCGCGTAACCGATCCAAACGCCGGTGTGATGCTCTTGGGCGCTTTTAAGAAGTGAGATTAATGCGGATGTATTGAGTGAGAACACCTCCTCTGGTTCGGCTAGTCGAGCTTCGGTGATCTCGCCTTTAAGGAGTGCGCTCGCAATTCTTTGGGCCTCACGCTCGGTGATCCGGCGTGAGTGACGGCCAAGGCGCGCGGCGGTTGCGGCCCTTGGTTTGGTTTCAAAGTCATCAAGTTCGACTTCGATTGCATTTTCGATCAAGTAGGTCAAGGGCTGGGGGATTGCTCCTTTTACCCATTGCCCAAAAAAGTCGGTGAAGTCTTGTGATTTCCATCCTGATTGCATACCGCGATCAATCGTGTCGGCACTGAACCGGTAGACGCTCGCGGCTCCGCGACTTTCAATGTCTGCGATTGCATGAAGTTTCTCGCCTACGTCCAGAGGAAGGGGTCCTGCTGCAATGACGGTTAAATCTCCTTGAATCAAAAACTCAGTTACTTCCGTTGGAAGTTTGAGACTTGATCCGGCCGCGGGTGCGTTGTCCGCGGTGATTCCGCTCCCGGCTTCACTCAGAATTTCGCCGTGTGCGATTCCAACCCACTCGGCTTCGCGCAGAGTCACTTTGGCAACCTCTTCGCGGCGAGATCCCCGCCGCCGCGGGTAGAAGTGATCGAGTGCTTTTGCGAATAGTTTCCAGTTCTTGGTGGCAGAGGCATCAGTATTTTCATTCCACCATTGCATGGTGCGAAGTGTCTGCCAACGCATCACGCCCACGGTGGGTGATTCACCCGTCCCAGAAAGTGGCTTATTGCCTTCACTTCCCAGAAGCGGTAAGTCCAGCCAGGCCTGCATGAGGGCAACCCACTGAGACTCTTTTGACTTATTCCGCCACGCAACGTATTTCGTTGTGACCTCCCATTGCAATGAAGTCGTTAACGCGATGAGGCCAGCGTGATACAGCACCTCGATGAGCAAGCAGGCTTCATTGATGGGGATCGCGAGAAACTTTGCCAATTGATCAACGTCTTTGGTTGCTATGCCGCCGGAGCGAAGTGCGGTCAGGGGAGCCGTTCGAAAAATGTAGAGCGCGTCGTGCGCGAGTGACATGAAAGTGTGAGCGGCGAGGCCGGCTTGAAGCTGTAAGTCCTGTTTTGGTGTAGTGCCGGCCGATTCAGGAATCATCGGGATCAAAAGCGCGTCGGGGTAGCCCTCGGACAGGGTGTCGCGAACTGATGTGACCGCGCTCAATGAGTCGGGTAGCCCCCACACCAAACCCAATTTGAGCAGGACTTCAATTTCTGCATTCAGGTTTGCCGCGACAAGGGGATCAACAGATGCGAACAGTTCGTCACTGCTCATCGAATTTTCGCGCAAGGTGAAAAGCACATGTAATTGCGGAGCGGACAAAATGTCGAGAGTGCGGCTCACGGACGGTGTCGCCGTCGCCCGGCGCGCCAGACTTGAAATGTCAGCGGGCGCAGGGTGAGCAAGATCAGGGCGACCCAAGAAAAGGTCGGTGAGTTCAACTTCACTGCGGCCGCGCAAGGAATCGGCGAGGCTGCGTGGACGACTACTGCTCATGTGGGCATCGACTCGGTGGGCATCGACTCGGTGGGCGGGGTAGATCCCGATCGACTCGATCGACTGGATCGGGATCGTGCGGACATGGTGAGCCCGGCGATCACTGTGGCCAGGCCAATCCCGGTGGTCATCGATAAAAACCACCAGGCGCTGGAAAGTTCGATGTCACTGACCAGGGGCAAAATTGCGATCAGGGAAAGGACAATTCCAATGACGGTGAGAATCGCCCCGATTTTGATTACCCGCTGCGCTCGCGCGACTTTGGCGCTTCCTGAGGTTTCGGGCATTGGCTTAGCCTAGGGCCTCGTGGCCAGACCTCCAGATCCGGAACCAAACCCAGCCTGCGCTAACCTTGAGGACACTCCAAAGGGGGGTGGCAGCCGCGGACGGGTTTGGGCTTAAAGTCAGACTTGCAAGCTAGTTGCGCAATATGGAGAGAGTGGGGCGAGCCGTGCCTACAGGAACAGTTAAATGGTACGACGCTGAAAAAGGCTTCGGCTTTATTTCAAGCGATGAAGGCGATGACGTATTCGTTCACGTCTCGACGCTCCCTGCCGGTGTGACCGCTCTCAAGCCAGGTACGAAATTGGATTTCGGGATTGTTGACGGACGCCGTGGTAAGCAGGCATTGACGGTCACAATTCTGAGTGAACCCGCTTCGGTTGTCAAAGGCCACCGCAAGAAGGCCGACGACATGGCGATCATGTTGGAAGACGTGATTAAGTTGCTCGACAGTGTGAGCAATCAGTTGCGCCGTGGTAAATATCCAACGGACGTCATGGCTCAAAAGACCGCGTTAGTTTTGCGTGCTGTAGCTGACGATCTAGATATCTAACTCAGATATTCAGTACCAATTTGCCGTGCACATTGCCGTGCAGCATTGACTCAAAGGCAACTCGTGCGTCTGCGATTGGCAGAGTCCGATCAATGACCGGCTTTGTTTTCGTTCGGTCCAACAACTCGAGCAACTCAACGAAGTCACTGCGTGAGCCCATGGTCGAACCATTGATTGTTAATTGCAGGAAAAACACTCGGTTAAGATCTGCCGGTGGCATTGATCCACTGGTTGCCCCAGAGACCACAATTGTGCCTCCGGGTCGCAACGACCGCAGTGAATGCGCCCAGGTTGCCTCGCCGACGGTTTCGATGACGGCATC
>JBDNFV010000213.1:0-2146 GCA_041689635.1 Candidatus Nanopelagicales bacterium
GCACTCACCGAACCGGTGTAGTTAACGGTGGCGATTTCGACCGCGTGGCTGGGGTCTTCCTCCGCGGTCATTTGATCACCGAGAAGACCAAATGCCAAGATCACAACATCAATATCGGAGCCGTCAAAAGCTGCATTAATGATCGCTCCGTGGGTTTGGGTATCCTTGGCGTCAAATGCAACTGCTTCAACACCGGCAATCTTGAGAGCTTGTAATTGCGCCACCGCTGCATCGAGTGATTCCGAAGGTCTGCCGGCTAAGAGGACTCGGCGTAGTCGATGCCGTGGCATTTCTTTGATCGTGGCGAGCGCAATTTCACTTGTTCCACCAAGAATGAGAACGGACTGTGGCTCACCGAGAGCGTCGAGCATGTCGTTGGCCTTTCAGATTTCCAGTCGACGGGATAAATCAGATGCGAAAACGTGGTTGGGGTCCATGGTGTCACGAATCCCACGCCATTCGTTAAGGCGCGGGTAGGTTCGGGCAAAATTTGCTGGAGACTGACGGGAATCCTTCGCCAAATAGAGTCGTCCGCCGGCGGCGCTAATGCGTTCATCGAGTTGATCCAGGGCCCGACCAAGACCTGGGATGCCGGCAGGAAGATCTGCCGCCAGGGTCCAACCCGATTGCGGGAAGGACAGCGGGGCGCGGTTACCTGGACCGAAACGCTTGAGCACCGTGAGAAAACTGGGTGCACCAATCTCGCGTAACGCACTCAACGCGATCCCAATGAGGTCACCGCCGGAATCGGGTACCTGGAATTGATATTGCAAAAAGCCCCTTGGACCGTAAATCCGGTTCCAGTCTTGAACGCCGTCAAGTGGGTGAAAGAATGCACCAATTCGTTGCAGTTCACCAACGCGTGCTCTCGGGTGCTTGCGGTACCAACCTTCGTTGAATGCCCGCACACTCAACTTATTCAGAAGTCCCGGTGGAACGAGTCCCGGTGCTGTTGCAATGTTTTTTGGATCGTAGCCTTCCGGGTCTTTGATTCCCTCGGAATTGCACTGCGCGATCGTTGCGTGATCCCCCCGGGTAATAACGCCACGACCAGAGGAGGAAACACTGTCAATCCAAGCGACGGTGTAACGGTATTCATGGTCGCGTTCCAGCATTGAAGACATCACCGAATCCAGGCTTTTAACCCGTTCGGTATCCACCGAAATATAGGAACTTTGGATCGGAATAACGGTGAAGGTCGCACCCGTAATAACGCCGGTGAGTCCCATGCCGCCGATCGTGGCCCAGAATTTAGGATCCTCCGGCGTCAGTGTTTGTTGCTCGCCTGTGCCATCAATAAGTGTTAACTCAATGACATGCGCCCCAAAACTACCGTCACGGTGATGATTCTTTCCGTGAATATCACCCGCGATAGCACCACCAACGGTAATGATTCGGGTACCCGCCGACACGGGAACGAAAAAACCTCGCGGAACAATCTCGCGTAAAATCTCGTCAATGCTCGCGCCCGCGTCAGCAGTAACGCTCATGTTGTCTGCATTGAGACTGAAACGGGTCATGGTGGTCATGTCGATTACGGTCGCCCCACCCGATTGCGCCGCATCACCGTAGGAACGCCCGAGGCCTCGGGCAAGTACACCCCGAGAATTTGCCCGCCGAATGAGGTCGGCTATTTGACGCGGCGAGCGTGCTTCAACAAGTTGCGCAACCGTGGGCATGGTGCGGCCCCAACCGGAAAGCTGTGTTGCTACCGCTTCGCTCATGCGCCTAATGCTCCCAGCGCGAAAAGAATGAGCCACGCGACCCCCAAAATAAGGAGCGCTTTATCTGCGATCACGGCATCTTCTGGTGCTTCGGCGTCCCCTCGGTCAATCACGATTGCGTACCGCAATATTGCCATCACGAACGGCAGAAGACTCCACTGCGCCCATGGAAACGACGACGGTGTTTGCGCCACGTCAAATGACCACAGCGCGTAGCCCATAATTGTGACTGCGGCAGCAGTACCCCACACGAAGCGCAGGTATCCCACTGAATATCCATCGAGTGACTTGCGCCGATTTAGCGATGGGGAACCAGCGATTTCCTCGCGCTTGAGTTCGCTGTAACGCTTACCCGATGCCATGAACAGCGAGCCGAAACCAGCAACGATCAGAAACCACTGTGAGATGGGAAGACCAGATGC
>JBDNFV010000214.1:0-1720 GCA_041689635.1 Candidatus Nanopelagicales bacterium
CAGGGTTCGGTGAAAGCGATCTTGGGCTACGGCGGCCTAGTCCCTGGCGAGAAGCGCAAGCAGGGCACGGGTACAACACCAACCGGAACCTATGCGTTCACCTCGGCCTTTGGAATCAAGTCTGATCCGGGAACCAAGCTCACGTACACGAAAGTCGACAACAACGATGCTTGGACATACAACCCAAGGGTTCCCAGCACCTACAACGTTTTTCAGACTGTGAATAAAACGTGGTCAAACTACGGTGACTACGTTGAAAGACTCTCCACGTACCGCAAGCAGTACAACTACGTAGCTGTTCTTGATTTCAATCTGCCGACCGGAAAAATAACCACGGGTGCCGATGGGATCAACCGCACTGATCAGAGCGCCAACACCAGTAGAGGTGGCGGGATCTTCCTGCACGTTAGCAACGGAACCAAGACCGCCGGTTGTATCGCGGTTCCACAAAAAACCATGAAAGCAATACTTGAATGGCTTGACCCGAAAAAGAATCCGGTCATTGTGATCCAGGTGAAAAATTAACTAAACGGTGACCATCTAGACAGTAATGACGGGGCATTCAACAAAGTCGTCGATTGCTGGGAACTCCGAGCGCCAGTCTTGCTCAACCTGAACGTCAACCACACCAGTAATCACGGTCTCGGTGTCCCCACCTTGGGCCAGCACATTCCCTAGTGGATCAATGATCACTGAACGTCCACCCATGCGGTGGCTGCCCTGAACACCAACTTGATTGCACGCAATCACCCATGCTTGGTTTTCAACTGCCCGCGCGGGCAGCAGCGCATCCCACTGACCAATGCGAGGGACCGGCCAACCGGAGGGGATCACGAATGCTTGGGCTCCAGCAAGACGCATAGCTCGAAACATTTCGGGAAAGCGAGCGTCGTAACAGGTAGCAAGTCCGGTTAATCCCAACGGCGTTTTCACCATGACGTAATCCTTGCCTGGCGTCATGGTGTCTTGTTCGCGGGCGTAGGTGAAGACGTGCACCTTGCGGTAGTACGCGGCCAGTTCACCCTGTGGGTTAAACAGCACGCTCGTGTTGTGCAGTGTGTCAGCATCCTGTTCGCAGAACGATCCCCCGTGTAACCAGATGCCGTGCTCGCGTGCCTTCTGTGCCAAGGCCGTTGGCAAAGCCCCGTCAATTGGCTGGGCGTTTTCTCGACTTGCTTCTAAATCAAATGCCCCGACATTCCACAATTCCGGCAACACCATAAAGTCACAATCGGCGGCCTGCTGATCAATTAAATCCAAGACTCGCTCTACTCGGTTCGAAACCAACTCGGAGGTTCCGCAATCGATTTGCAGTACCGCGACTTTTACGCTCATGTATCTAAGCGTAGGTCTTCCACGTGAATCCCCAAAGTGCAGTCCAGATGGGCTCTCAAGTGGAGTCTGATGGGGAATGCAACGGCTTCGCGTAACAACCCGTCATAACCAAATCCACTCCAAATATTCGTGCTGGATCCGTTCCCCAACAAAAGCGTTTCCCAGTTGGCGAGTTTTGATACCGAATCCCAACTCCCAAGCTTGACGACCGAGTCAATAGCCATAACACTCTCCCCCTGTTTTAGCTTCAAGTGGCCGTTTGGATACGAGCGCGCAGACATTGATTCCTGCAGCAACAGGTTATTTATCAAAATACTGGACCGGCTAAGGCTTCGCCGTTGCGAACACGATGTCAGACCTCGACTCTACTTTGCAATCATTGATC
>JBDNFV010000215.1:0-7794 GCA_041689635.1 Candidatus Nanopelagicales bacterium
GATCTTGGTGCCAAACTAGTGACCGCCGAGCAGGGCTTTCTTCGGTATCTGGACGTTGACATTCACCCGCTGCATGGACGACCTCTTTCAGGAGATGATGTCGCAGAGAACAGTGCCGGAAGGAACGGTTGATCCCACTTCGGCACTGAGTGTGGTGATCGTGCCGGCTTTGTGAGCGGTGAGCGGTTGCTCCATTTTCATTGCCTCTAACACGACTATGAGATCACCTGCGGCAACCACTTGCCCTTCAGTGACATCGATTTTCACGATTGTTCCCTGCATAGGTGCAACCAGTGAATCGCCCGTTGTGTTGGCGCCGGCCTTCTTGCGCTCACGCTTTTTAGCGGTGGGTGTTGGCTCGCTCGACTGTGAACCAAAGCCATTGGGCAAGGTCACTTCTAGGCGTTTGCCATTAACTTCAACCACCACCGACTGGCGGGTAGCGCCGTCTTCGTGTTCCTGGGCATCTCCGGAGTAGGCCGGGATTTCGTTATTGAATTCGGTCTCGATCCAGCGGGTGTGAATGGTGAAAGGGCTCGCCGGATCCGCGGGAGCGAACGCCGGATCTTCAACGACAGCTCGGTGGAAGGTGAGCGCCGTTGCGATTCCATCGACCTTGAATTCGGCGAGGGCGCGGCGTGAACGCTGAAGAGCTTCTTGCCGGTCTTTACCCGTGACGATCAACTTGGCCAAGAGTGAATCGAAGTTTCCTCCGATGACGTCACCCACTTCAAAACCGGTGTCAACGCGGACGCCCGGCCCACTGGGAAGTTCCCACAGCGAAAGCTTTCCGGGGGCGGGGAGGAAACCACGACCAGGATCTTCACCGTTAATCCGGAACTCAATGCTGTGACCGCGCAGTACGGGATCCGGGTAGTCGATTGTGCCACCGCGGGCAATGCGGAATTGCTCACGAACCAGGTCGATTCCGGCGACTTCTTCACTGACGGGGTGTTCCACTTGGAGGCGAGTATTAACTTCAAGAAAGGAAATGGTGCCGTCGGTACCGATCAAGAATTCGCAGGTTCCCGCGTTGTAATATCCGGCCTCTTTAATGATGGCTTTCGATGAAGCATAAAGAGCTTCCTGTTGCTCGACAGTAAGAAACGGAGCGGGTGCTTCTTCAACGAGTTTCTGGTGGCGCCGCTGGAGTGAGCAGTCACGGGTTGATACGACAACGACATTGCCCTCGCGGTCGGCGAGGATTTGGGTTTCCACGTGACGGGGGCTATCAAGGTAACGTTCAACAAAGCATTCACCGCGACCAAACGCTGCGACTGCTTCGCGCACGGCCGACTCGTAAAGTTCCGGGATTTCTTCCAGGTTTCGGGCGACCTTGAGGCCACGGCCACCACCACCGAATGCTGCTTTGATCGCAACGGGAAGACCGAATTCCTTCGCGAAGGTGATCACTTCACTGGCGTCCTTCACGGGGTCCGGGGTTCCCGGAACTTGTGGGGCCCCAGCGCGCTGGGCGATATGGCGGGCACTGACCTTGTCTCCCAGGGAGCGAATCGCGGCTGGGGGAGGACCAATCCAGATCAAACCTGCATCAATGACAGCCTGGGCGAAGTCAGCGTTTTCAGAGAGAAAACCGTATCCGGGGTGGACCGAGTCAGCACCAGACTCTTTTGCGGCATTGATCACCTTGGCAATATCAAGATAGGACTCGGCCGCCGTGGAACCACCGAGTGAAAAAGCGTGATCAGCGAGTCGCACGTGCAGAGCGTCTCGGTCAGGATCAGCGTAGACGGCAATGGACTCGATTCCCTCGTCCTTGCACGCCCGAATGATGCGGACCGCGATCTCACCGCGGTTAGCGATCAAAACTTTTTTCACGGTATTTCCCCTTATCGTTTCTGTCGTTGAGCCTAGCGGCCGGGCTTCCAAAGATGTGTCCATGTGATGCCAAGTTGAGCCAAAAGATTGCGCACGGTGGGGAGAGAGATGCCCACCACGTTAGAAGGATCCCCGGTCACACCCTGTACGAACGCCCCACCGAGTCCGTCGAGGGTAAAGCCCCCGGCAACAGCACATGGCTCACCGCTTTCCAGATATGCGTCCATCTCTTCGTTGGTGAGTTCACCCAGGTGAACGTGGGTACTCGCGGTTGCTTCTGCGCTCGTGAGTTGGCCCTGTTCGTCGGTGAAAGTGATGAAGTGTCCGGTGTGCAATATGCCGGTGCTATTCATCATGTCCTGCCAACGGGCTTTTGCTTCGATTGCATTTTGTGGTTTTCCATAGGGCTTACCGTTCAACTCGAAGACCGAGTCGCACCCAATCACAATCGTGTTCGGGACGAGTTCCTTGCGCTCCATTAATTCCTGAGTTACTTTTTCGCATTTAGCCTGGGCCAGGGCCTGGGCTATTTCACGTGGGGTTGCCGACGACATGCTGCGCTCAATTGCCTCTTCATCTACATCGCTGACCCGCACGATTGGATCAAGGCCGGCCTTGATCAACGTTGCAAGGCGTGCCGGGGACGCTGAGGCCAAAATAAGTTGCATTACATTCCTATTGGGCCATTCCCGAGGCGCGCCAAGCACCAGGGCCTGCCGCCGGGAAGGCATGCATCATGCGATGTCGGCTATTCCACGCATGGATCGCCGTGGGTTCCTTTGGTAACGCCCGTGCTTGGGCAACGGCACATACGGCAAGGAGCGCAGCAATATCCTCGGGAGTTGCGTCACCGCGGATGACCTGGAAGCGAGGCGCGCTCACAGGGGAATGTTTCCGTGCTTTTTAGGAGGAAGCGTTGCCCGCTTTGTGCGTAGTGCACGCAAAGCGCGGGTGAGTTGCAAACGGGTTTCGTGCGGGAAAATTACCCGATCCATATAACCGCGCTCCGCGGCAACATAGGGATTCGCAAACTTCTCGGTGTATTCCTCGATCCGGGCAGCGCGCTCCGCGACGGGGTCGGCCGCGGCAGCAAGCTCTTTGCGATACAAAATGTTGACAGCACCCTGGGCGCCCATGACTGCAATTTCAGCCGTAGGCCAGGCGAGGTTGAGATCGGCCCTGAGGTGCTTTGAGCCCATGACAACATAGGCCCCGCCGTAAGCTTTGCGGGTAACAACCGTCAGTAGTGGAACTGTCGCTTCGGCATAGGCGTAAATCAGTTTTGCCCCCCGGCGAATAACTCCATCCCACTCTTGGTCGGTGCCGGGTAAGAACCCAGGGACATCGACAAAAGTGATGACCGGAATATTAAACGCATCGCAGGTGCGAACGAAGCGCGCGGCTTTCTCTGAGGCCTCAATGTTGAGTGTCCCAGCAAACTGCATGGGCTGATTGGCAACAATTCCAACCGGGTGCCCTTCAACGCGACCAAATCCGCACAAAATATTTGGAGCAAAGAGAGGTTGAGTTTCCAGAAAATCTCCATCGTCGAGGACGGAGCCCAACACTTCATGCATGTCGTAAGGCTGATTCGGTGAGTCCGGAATTATGGTGTCGAGGGCGTAATCCTCTTCTGTGAAGTCCATCGATACTTTGGTGGGAATGACGACGGGCTCACTCAAGTTATTACTGGGTAGATAAGACAGCAACGCGCGAACGTAATCGAGTGCATCGTTTTCATCCGTCGCCATGTAATGGGCCACGCCACTTTTGGAATTGTGGGTGTGGGCGCCACCGAGTTCCTCGAAGGCGACATCTTCACCGGTAACGGTTTTGATGACATCGGGTCCGGTGATAAACATGTGCGAGGTCTGATCCACCATCACAATAAAATCAGTGATTGCCGGTGAATAGACCGCGCCGCCCGCGCACGGTCCCATGATCAGTGAAATCTGCGGGATCACACCGGATGACATGACATTGCGATAGAAAATTTCACCGTAGAGGGCAAGCGAAACGACACCTTCTTGGATCCGAGCACCACCGGAGTCGTTGAGGCCGATCATGGGGCATCCGGTCTTGAGTGCCAAGTCCATTATTTTAACGATTTTTTCACCGAAAACTTCACCCAACGAACCACCAAACACGGTGAAATCCTGGGCAAAGACGCACACCTGGCGACCATCGACCGTTCCGTATCCGGTGATGACTCCATCGCCGTAAGGCCGATTGTTTTCCAAGCCAAAGTTATGCGAACGGTGTCGATTCAGTCCGTCAATGGCCTGAAACGAGTCGGGATCAAGAAAGGCTTCGATCCGCTCCATCGCGGTCATCTTGCCTCTGGCGTGTTGTTTATCAACGGCGTCTTGGCGTTTACCGGCGGCTTCGGTGCGACGGGATCGTAATACGTCGGCTCTACCCGCCGTGGTGTGAATATCGGGGGTGATCTCAGCGCTCATGGATCCTCCTAGGCGGGTAGTTGCAACAGGCGACTCATCTACCTGCGTACCTTATCCGCGTGGATGAATTCGCGGAGCAGGTCGATCTAACTGGTTTTGTGACCTTGATCCCATTTTGTCCGGAGGTTATTTCCCTGGTCACCGTCGACTCGACGAATAGTGAATTGATTCGTCGATGCTCGCAAGGTGTGCTGCCCCCGTGGACCGTAGTGGTTGCAGCAGAGCAAAGCGCTGGCCGCGGCCGACTCGATCGCAATTGGCAGAGTGAGCCGGGTGGTGGGTTGTGGTGCTCGGTGCTCGTGGACCTTTCCGGCTGTGATGTACCCACGTGGTTGCCATTGGTTGCTGGGCTTGCGGTCTTTGATGCCTGTACACAATTGGGAGCAACTCTTGAACTGAAGTGGCCCAATGATGTAACAGCGGGCGGAGCAAAACTGGGTGGGATTTTAATTGAATCAGCGGGCGCCCCACAACAATGGGTAGTGGGGATTGGGATCAATGTCGCCGTGGCGCATTTCCCAAACTCGGTAGCCCTCGCTGACGTATGCGAACCGGCACCGGAAGTTCCGAACGTCCTCATTGCGGTTCTTGGCTCGCTGCATTCACACGTTGAGTCATGGCGAAATGCCAATTGGGATCCATCGAGTCAATCGGCGCGGTATCACAGTGTGTGTTCCAGTATCGGCGCGACCCTGAGCATTACCCGACCCAATGAGGAACCGTTTACTGCTGAAGGCATCGGACTAGATGAGTCCGGACACCTCGTGATTGCGCGGGCCGGAAAAAAGACTGAGATAGTCGTGGCGGCCGACGTAGTTCATGCCACACTTGCCCCATGTATCCCGAAAAACTTTTAGCCCCCGGCGAAACCATCGCTTTCGAACTCAAGCCGCATTGGCGGGCCTTGTTTTTGCCGATGTTGGTATTAATTGCGGAAGTTTTTATTGCAACGTGGGCATTCTTCACATTTGATAGCACGGTCTTTCGTTGGATCGTTGTGGCAGTCGGCGTATTTATTGTGACGTGGCAGGTGGCAATTCCGTTTTTACGCTGGCTGAGCACACAATACGTTTTCACGAGTAGACGCATTATTGTTCGCCGGGGAATACTCACCAAGCAAGGCCGAGATATGCCGTTGTCCAAAGTTAATAACGTGTCATTTCAAGTAAGCGTTATGGGTCGAATACTGAATTATGGATCACTAGAAATTGAGTCAGCCAGTGATGACGGTGACCTCATTATTAACGATGTTCCCAATGTTGAAGACATCCAACGCCAGGTGTATGAACTACATGAATTAGATGACTCGCGCCGACGCGGGCGCGGTACCGCACCGGAATGAGGGAACGTTTAGATCGGCGCTGTTGGGGATTCCCGGAAAACGAACTTGGGGTACGACCAGAATCTAAACGCCGTGCCAAGGCCAAGACCATCGCAGCCGCAAGGCTAATAATGTTGGAGGAAATTGTCCGGCCAAACATCGGCCCCTCGGCGATCTAACCCAAGTACTAAGTTTCTCCTGTGACGCTAAGCCCCGGGCATGAACTTGGTCCCACGGTCGGCATGATCGGGGCAGGTCAATTGGCTCAGATGAGTGTGGCCCCGGCCACAGCCCTTGGGGTTCGTTTCAAAGTTTTGGCAAATAATGCAGAGGAACCGGCCGCACTTGTTGTCGCTGACACAACTTTTGGGTCTAAAGATGACCCGGCAACCGTGCTGGCTTTTGCGGCGTCATGTGACGTGGTGACATTTGATCATGAACTGCTCACACCTGATGTGATGGAGACGCTCAAAAATTGCGGTACGCCGGTGTACCCGAGCCCGGAGGCGGTTATTTACGCCCAAGACAAACTCGCCATGCGCGAGGCACTCACCAAACGTGGTATTCCGTGCCCACGGTGGTCATCCGTTGATTCCATATTGGACGCCAAGACTTTTGCAGCAGAAGTTGGCTACCCGTTCATTCTGAAAACGTCACGCGGGGGATACGACGGCAAGGGTGTATTTTTCATTCATAGTGAGTCAGACATCGTCACGGTATTAGAACATGAACTACCGGTAGGTTCACGGTGGTTAGCGGAAGAAAAAGTTAATTTTATCCGCGAGTTGGCTGCTCAAGTTGCCCGCTCACCAAGTGATCAGTGTGTGGCCTACCCGGTGGTGCAGACAACACAGCGCAATGGAATCTGTGCAGAAGTAATTGCCCCTGCCCCCGATCTTGCCCCCGAAGTCGCTGTCATGGCTCAAGAAATTGCATTGAGAATTGCGAGAGAACTTGACGTCGTTGGAATGCTTGCGGTCGAACTCTTTGACACCGGTGACGGCGTGCTGGTCAACGAACTCGCCATGCGGCCCCATAACTCGGGGCATTGGAGTATTGAAGGAGCCACCACGAGTCAATTCGAGAATCACTTGCGCGCGGTCCTTGACTTACCTCTTGGCTCGCCTCGCGCGAGCGCCCAGTGGGCTGTGATGGGTAACATTCTGGGTGGGGGAGTACCCAACCTGTACAGCGCGTATCGCCACGTGTTCGCTCGCGACCAAGAACTACACACCCACCTCTATGGCAAAGAAGTAAAACCTGGTCGAAAGGTGGGACATGTGACCGCGGTCGGGTCGGACCTGACAGACTTGCGCGCGCGGGTGGGTCACGCCGTTGCCTATTTCACAGGAGAAATCAATGAGTAGCAAGAAGACGCGAGTCGCCGTCTGCATGGGTAGTGATTCTGATTGGCCCGTGATGCGGGCAGCGACCGAAATTTTGACCGAACTGGGAATCAGCAACAGTGCTTTGGTTCTCTCCGCTCACCGGATGCCGCTGGAGATGACGGCATTTGCTCAGTGTGCTCGCGAAAATGGTTTTGAGGTGATCATCGCCGGAGCTGGTGGTGCCGCCCACCTTCCCGGAATGATCGCGTCCCTCACAACACTTCCCGTCATCGGTGTTCCCGTGTCAGCCACCAAACTTGATGGTATGGATGCTCTGCTCTCCATAGTTCAAATGCCGGCTGGAATTCCCGTGGCGACAGTTGCGATCGACAACGCCCAGAACGCGGGACTTCTCGCGGCTCGCATGCTGGGGATCAACGACCCTGAAATTGCCCAAAAATTAAAGCATTTTGCGAGCGAACTCAATGCGCAGGCTGCGGCCAAGCAGAGCAATCTCACCTAGTCGCTTATTGCTCGCCACTCAATTGCCGGGCATTTGTCCATGACAACGGTGAGGCCTGCCGCGCGTGCGCGCTGGGCCGCTTTTTCATCGATGACTCCCAATTGCATCCAGATAACTAATGCTCCCGCGAGAATTCCTTCATCACTAATGTCGCCGGCGCGAGTACTGTTCACAAACAGGTCAACGACATCGGGTGGACCCCACACTTGTGCGGCTGCAGAAATGGTGACAAAACCCGGTTCACCGTGAACTGTTTCACCTCGTGGATGAATCGGAACGATCTGCTTTCCGTGATCTTGGAGAAACTGTGCCACCCCGAAGGCC
>JBDNFV010000216.1:0-1745 GCA_041689635.1 Candidatus Nanopelagicales bacterium
CGCGCCGCCAGCCTACCGGCGGGCATGCCACTATGACGCATTCATCCCGGCGTCGTTGGTTGGATTCTCAGAGTCGTTCCCGAGCAACCTAGTCGGAGTGGTCTCCGACGCGCAAACGGCGATCAACAGATTAAATTCTGCATCTGGTCCCACTCTGGTACCCCTGGCACGACTCCTGTTACGAACCGAGTCAATCGGGTCGTCGAAGGTTGAAGGTCTGCAACTCAACGCACGCGATCTGGCAAGGGCAGAAGTACGTCTTGAGACTGGTCGCAAGGCGAGTCAGACGGCTGCTGAGATCGTGGCAAATATTGACGCCATGGAATTGGCTATCCATCACGCAAGCGCTGCGGCAGTTGTCACCGTCGACGAAATCATCAGCATCCACAAGTCGCTAATGGCGTCAGCGCCTAACAGCGGTATCGCCGGCATTATTCGAACGGAGCAGAACTGGATTGGCGGAAATAACTACAACCCGTGCGGCGCTGACTTTGTCCCACCGCCACCGGAACACGTTCGACCTTTACTCGATGACCTCTGCCAAGTAATAGACGACACTGATCTGCCGCCAATTGTTCAAGCAGGCCTTGTCCACGCGCAATTTGAGGCGATCCACCCTTTTGGCGACGGCAACGGTCGCACTGGTCGTGCACTGATACATGTCGTGCTGCGTCGGCGTGGACTTACACCCCACTATGTGCCACCCATCAGCGTCGTCCTCGCATCACGCAAGAAAGAGTACATTTCGGGACTGAAAGCGTTTACCCAGAGTGACGTCCCCGCATGGCTCACGATGTTCGCGGTTGCGGCGACTCAATCGGCGATCCTCGCTGACTCGTACCTTATAAAAGTTGAGGAACTCCAAAAGTCGTGGCGAGCAAAACTGCGTGCCGGACCCAACCCGCGCCAGGATTCGGTTGCGTGGAAACTAATTGATATCCTTCCGGCCCATCCGATGATCACTGTTCCCGTGGCCGTCGCCGCGACGGGAAGGAGTAAGTCGGTTGTCGGTGAAGCGTTCAGCCAGCTCGAAAAATGCGGAGTCGTGATTCGATCATCTCCGGGCGACCGCAACCGCATGTGGGAGGCAAACCAATTGTTCGACCTGATAACTAACCTTGAGGCGGCGCTCCCGGCCGGGTAGCAGAACGCTCGTGTGAGTTTCGAAAAGTTAACGGTAGGGCTATGACCTCGACGCGCAAAGCGCGCACCGGTGAACCAGTTACAATCAAAATGTCCTAAAGGGAACATCTAACTTTCGCCTTGGAGGCAATTGTGAGCCTACCGCCATTGGTTGAGCCCGCCGCAGAACTCAGCGTCGATGAAGTTCGTCGCTATAGCCGACATTTGATCATCCCCGACGTTGGGATGGCCGGCCAAAAAAGACTGAAGAACGCCAAAGTTTTGTGCGTCGGTGCCGGCGGATTGGGCAGTCCTGCGCTGATGTATTTGGCTGCGGCCGGTGTGGGAACGCTAGGCATTGCCGAGTTCGACACGGTTGATGAGTCAAACCTGCAGCGTCAGATCATTCATAGTCAAAAGGACATCGGCCGTTCCAAGGCTGAAAGTGCCCGTGACAGTGTTCTTGAAATCAACCCTTATGTCAACGTGGTGTTGCACGAGGTGCGGCTTGATTCGTCCAATGTCATGGAGATCTTCGCCGACTACGACTTGATCGTTGACGGCACCGATAATTTCGCGACCCGCTATCTCGTTAACGACGCCTGCGTACTGCTGGAAAAGCC
>JBDNFV010000217.1:0-1477 GCA_041689635.1 Candidatus Nanopelagicales bacterium
GCGGAACCGGCACCTGCTCGCGCCAGAGGGAGCACGTTTTGCATCACCGTCGAGGCGGGGGCAATCACATTACCCATGCCGAAACCAAAGATAAAGAATATGACGAGTACCAGCCACATTGGCGTGTCTATTTGAATAACGGACAGTGCACCAAGGGCAACAGCGACCGCCCCCAAGCCAACAGACATCACAACTTTGTATCCAAATTTTTCCACCATCGCTGCCGAGCGTGGAGCTGCAATTATTTGACCGACGGCGAAAGGCACGAAAGCTAAGCCTGCCGACAACGTGTCAAATCCCCGCAAGATCTGTAAGTAGAACGGCAATACAAAAGTAATTCCCGAAAGAGCAAAGAAGGCAAGTGAAACGGCCGTAAGACTGACCGCGTACCCACGGTTTTTAAACAGGGCCACGTCAAATGATGCATGGTCACTGCGCGACTCGATCCAGAGAAAAAGGGCGATGAGCGCGACCCCTGCGAATGCCGGAATTAACACCGATGGCGCCAACCAGTCACGAGTTTCAGATGCGTGAATAATGCCAAAGATGAGTAGGCCAAGCCCGGTAATCGAGAGCAGGAGCCCTGGAATGTCAAGCGCACGCGGGTCCGGGTTTTTCGTTTCTGGGACAACTTTGGCAATTGCGATGACTCCAACAATCACGATAGGAACGTTGATCAAAAAAATGGCACCCCAGACATTACCCACCAGAAATTGTGACCACGAGGGGTGCTGCAGCAGGATTCCGCCCAAAACGGGGCCTAGGGCCACGGCCGCACCCACGGCGCCAGCCCAGAACCCAATCGCCTTACCCCGCTCGTGTGGCGGGAAAACGACCGTGATGATTGCCAACGTCGTCGGTAACACAGCCGCGCCACCGACACCCATTAACGCCCGCATACCGATCAACATTGATGGACCGGTTGAGAAAGCGGCAGCCGCCGATGCCAGCGCAAACAGGCTCAGCCCGATAATGAGAACTTTTTTGCGACCGATCCGATCCCCGATGACGCCCCATGTAAAAAGCAATGCGGCGAAAACGAGGACATATGCGTCAACGGCCCACACCAGTTGGGACTGTGATGCTCCCAATTCACGTTGAATTGTTGGTAACGCAATATTAAGGATTGTGTTGTCCAGCACCACAACGAGCAGGCTGATGACCAGCACGGCCAAAATTGACCACCGTCTGGGATGCCCTTCGGGGCCGAATGCGCCATGAACGTCGCGGAACTCGCTGGCGTTAGTTTTAGTGGGACGACTCGTTGCCATAGTTTCTCCCGTACCTGGTGTGATGCCGCAAAGATGGAGAAGCCGAGGAATTTTCTTCCATTACGAAACGGTACCGTACCGTAATAGAAATTCGTCCTTGGAATAGGGCTGACATTTGTCCATCAACGTGGCATGATTTAAAGGTCAGAGAAAAATTCTCAACATGATCCGGGGACTCCTTGGGAGCCTCGAGATTGGAGAAGCAA
>JBDNFV010000218.1:0-4330 GCA_041689635.1 Candidatus Nanopelagicales bacterium
GCGTTCATGTCAGACACTCCTGAAAATTACGGCAACGTCGTGGCCACCAAAACCAAATGAGTTATTGAGTGCGGCGATGTCACCGAGAGGTAGTTCAACCGGACCGTTATTGCCAACATTGAGATTGACTTCGGGATCGAGGTTTTCCAGGTTTGCGGTTGGTGGCGCTATGCGATCGCGCAGCGCCAAAATGCTGTAGATCGACTCTATTGCCCCCGCGCCACCGAGGAGGTGCCCGGTCATGGACTTGGTACCGGCAACATAAATATTGTCTGTCGCGCTCCCGAGGGCGCGCCGAATTGCGGTTGCTTCGGCAATGTCACCCTGCGGGGTAGAGGTGGCGTGCGCATTCACGTGGACGATGTCGGCCGGTGTGAGTCCCGCTTCGACGAGTGCGAAGGTGATGGCCCTCGCTGCACCAGCGCCTTCTGGGTCGGGTTGAGCAATATGGTGTCCGTCGCTGGTCAGACCGGCGCCGGCGTAGCGTCCGAGGATGGTCGCCCCTCGTGCTTGCGCGTGCTCTTCTAACTCGAGAATGAGAATTCCGGCGCCCTCGCCCATGACGAACCCGTCCCGATCAATGTCGTAGGGGCGTGAAGCCGCTTGCGGATCATCGTTTCGCGTGGACAGGGCGCGCATCGAGGCAAAGCCCGCCATGGTGATCGGATGAATGGCGGCCTCGGCTCCGCCAGCAATCACGATGTCAGCTCGACCGGTGTGAATCATTCGTGCTGCATAGGAAATCGCTTCGGCGCCAGAGGAGCAGGCACTGACGGGGGTGTGTACTCCGGCCCGCGCCCCGAATTCCAAGCCAACAATTGCAGCGGGGCCATTGGGCATGATCATGGTGACCATATGGGGAGAAATGCGAGAGGGACCGCGTTCAAGCAGGATGTCGTACGACGCCAGGAGTGAAGTGATTCCACCAATTCCAGTGGCGATAACGGTGCCTAAGCGTTCAGGATCAATTTCTGGTGATCCGGCCTGCGCCCATGCTTCCCGGGCTGCAACGAGTGCTGCTTGTTGCGAGCGATCCATCCGACGGGTTTCGTGTTTTTCCAGAATTGTCAATGGATCTACGGTCATAATCCCGGCGATTTTCGCGGGGTGACCTTCAACCCATGGTTCGTCAATCACGCTGATGCCGGGTCGACCAGCGAGGATTGCTTCCCAGTTTGATTCGACGTCGCCACCAACAGGGGTAGTCATCCCCATGCCGGTTACTACAACTTCGCGGGACATGTAATCCTCCAAGTTAACTAATGGGTTATCTGCCCGATTAATGGATGGGCGCCAGTCTCTTCGCATCCGATTCTCTGGTTGATAGGAGACTGGCCACACCAAGATGATGAGCCAAATAATCTATGCGGCTGGGGAGTTTGCTTCAATATAGATAACCGCATCACCGACGGTGACCAGGTTTTTTGCGGCAGCGTCAGGGATTTTCACGCCCCATTTGTCTTCGGCCGCCATAACGACCTCAACCATGGAGAGTGAATCAACATCGAGGTCGTCAACGAATGACTTCTCCATGGTGATCTGATCAACGGGAACGCCCGCAACTTCGTTAACAATTACGGCGAGACCGCTCAATACTTCTTCCTGGCTCATTTCATACCTTTCATCGTGGTGTGTTGTTATCCCGCGTTGTTGAGCGGAAATCTAGGGGAGCGTAACAACCTGCGCCGCATGAACGAGGCCTGAGCCAAATCCAATGAGTAGCGCGGTGTCACCTGATTGTGCTTCGCCGCTTTGCAGCATGGCGTCCATGGCGAGGGGGATTGACGCAGCGGAGGTGTTTCCCGCGGTCACGATGTCTCTGGCGATCTTGACGTTTTCTGGAAGGTCAAGAGCGCGAACGAGGGCGTCGGTGATTCGGTTATTGGCCTGGTGGGGAATGAACACGTCAAGGTCGGCCGTGGTGATACCAGCAATATCAAGTGCTTCCCTGGTTGCTTTGGGCATTTCACCGACAGCCCAACGAAAAACTTGCTGACCTGCCATAACGACAGTGGGGTAGTCCGGGACCAGTCCGTCACGAAAGTCGCTCAAAGATGCGTTCATGGATATGGCATCCTTCTGGCTGCCGTCACCACCCCACACGATTGGGCCGATGCCAGCGGTCTCGGAAGGACCGATTACAACGGCGCCGGCGCCGTCAGCAAAAATAAAGGCCGTACCACGATCGTGTTTGTTGATCACGTCGGTGAGACGCTCAACACCAATGACAAGAATGTATGTGGCACTACCGCCACGAATAAGGTCGGCGGCCATCCCGACTCCGTAGCAGAACCCCGCGCATGCAGCGGAGAAGTCAAAAGCTGGGGCGCCACGAGCACCAATGAGTTCGCCAACCTCAACCGATGCTGACGGGCAAGCGTACGGGTGGGAAATAGTTCCGAGCATGATCAAGCCGATATCAGTTGGTGAGATGCCTGCGCGCTCAATGGCAACTTTTGCGGCTTCCGCGGCCATGAATGTAACGGATTCACCAACACCTGCCCACCGTCGCTCGGTGATCCCGGAACGTTCACGGATCCACTCATCGGATGAATCAATGAGTTCGCAAACTTCAGCGTTGGTAACCACTCGTTTGGGTCGGTAAGTGCCAACCGAATAGATCCGGGCGTGCCTTGCTCCAGTAACTGTATTAAGCGTTGGCATGTTGTCCTTTTGTTAGGGCTTAGGCGGGTTGTTCGGTGGGGTGCAGTCGAAGTAACGGCGCACCGGGGGAGACCGGATCACCGTGTTGGGCGAGCCACTCAATGACAACACCACCGTGGGGTGCGTGGATCGGGATGAGTTCGCGCGAAGTTTTGATGGATCCAACGTGGGTGTTCGGTGGTAGGGAGTCGCCTTCAGCGTAGGTAACGTCGGCTAACGTGAAGATTCCCTTGGCGGGTGAAATTACGAGACGCCAAGTAGGACTGGTTTCAATTGTCGATTTCACCCCGTGCTTGTCGATAAGTCTCCACGCTGCGGGCAGGTCATCGGGTGATTTGAGTGCCAGAGTCTCGACACCGGGCATGGCGCGCTTAGCCAAGTTGGTCAGCGTGCCCGCGGGTGGAATTTCAATCATTGCGGTGACACCGAGGTCGAGCATTGTTTGCATGCAAAGATCCCAACGAACCGGTTGAGCAACTTGGGCGACAAGACGACGAATGACCGCGCGGCCATCGTGAACGACTTGGCCGTCAGCATTGGAAATCAAACGAATTCGGGGATCGTGGGTACTTATTGCATTGCCGATCCGGCCCAGGGTTGTGCCGGCACTCGCCATATGTTCGGTGTGAAATGCCCCGGCAACGTCAAGAGCGCGAACACGCGCGCCCTGTGGGGCCACGAAGTCGTTAAGTTGAGATTGGGTGCCGGCGACAACAATTTGCCCAGCGCCATTGATATTGGCGCAGGTCAATCCAACGTCGGTTGCCGCGGCCATTACGTCGTCTTGATTTCCGCCAAGAACGGCTGACATGCCGGTTGCGGTGAGCGCTGAGGCGTGAGCCATTGCCTTTCCGCGCTCGCGGACAAAAACCATGGCTTGTTCCGCGGTGATGACGCCGGCGCCAACGGCAGCGGTGATTTCACCGACAGAGTGACCGGCCCCAGCACCAATGGAGGCAAAGGCTGCCGAAGGGTGCGGGAACAAAGCGAGCAAGGTAACCAGACCGGCGCCAACAATGAGTGGTTGGGCCACGGCGGTATCGCGGATAGTGTCGGCGTCAGAGGTGGTTCCATGGGTGAGTAGATCCACCCCGCTCACGAGAGAGAGCCAACCAAGGCGTTCGGCAACGCCAGGGACGTCAAGCCAAGGGATGAGGAATCCGGGACTTTGGGCGCCCTGTCCGGGCGCAACGACAACAAGCACAAGACCACCTTTGCGTAGATATCCGCTAACTCATGACCCGGAATAACCAATATTTTGCCCTGAAATTTGTAGGAAACCTACAACACTTTACGGACCCTGATTAATTCGCCCGAGAACGAGTGCCAGCCGGACGGTAAAGGCATCCCGTGAGTCGGTCAGGTCGTAACCGATCAGTTCGATAATTCCCTTAATTCGGTAGCGGATCGTGTTGGCGTGCACAAAAAGTGCTCGGGCGCTGGCCTCAAGGCTTTGTCCATTTTCCAGGTAACTTTCGGCGGTGTCGCGCAAGTTGGGATCAGCATTGAGTGGATGAAAAATATTTTCGATGATCTGCTGGCGGGCACTGACTTCGCCCATGAGCGCCCGTTCGGCAAGAAGTTCCCAGGCGAATACCGGACGCGGAGCGTGGGGCCAAGCGCGAGCAGCCGCAACCCCGGAAACACAGGTGCGCGCCGCCACCCC
>JBDNFV010000219.1:0-16558 GCA_041689635.1 Candidatus Nanopelagicales bacterium
TGTTCACGTTGAAGTCGATCAACGTTTTCCTGTGTTACTTGAATCTGAGCCTCAAGACCGGCAATCTCGGCTCGTTGGCCGAAATAGTTTCGAACCGGTACCGCCAGGATCACTCCCACGAGTCCGATGGTGACGAGAAGCACCAAAGCCCGGCCGGTTAACGAGCCGTTTAGTCGATTCTTGTTTTCTGCCACGAGTCAATAATCACACGGTCTGCGCGCAAATGCGCTCAGGCACCGCCGCCGAAGCGTGGAAAGGCAGTGCTTCCCGCATAGCGTGCACTGTCGTCGAGTTCTTCTTCGATCCGGAGAAGCTGGTTGTATTTCGCGACTCGCTCACTTCGCGCGGGGGCTCCGGTTTTTATCTGACCACAATTCACCGCTACCGCAAGATCAGCGATTGTGGTGTCTTCGGTTTCACCAGAACGATGGGACATCATGGAGGTGTAGCGATTACGAGTTGCCAGAGCAACGGCATCGAGTGTCTCGGTGAGTGTTCCGATTTGATTCACCTTCACCAATAGCGAATTGGCTGCGCCTTCGGCAATTCCGCGAGCCAAACGCTCAGGATTAGTCACAAAGAGGTCGTCGCCAACGAGTTGTACTCGGTCACCGATTGCATGTGTCGCGTGAATCCAACCGGCCCAGTCGTCTTCGGCTAGGGCATCTTCAATTGAAACCAGCGGGAAATCCGCTAAGAGAGATTCAAAATACGCGGTCATCCACTCCGACGATCGGGAGGCACCCTCAAACGTGTACGAACCGTCCGCATAAAACTCCGTTGACGCTACGTCGAGGGCAAGTGCTATGTCCTCCCCTACCGTGAAACCCGCGGCTTCAATTGCGGTCACAATAAGTTCAAGGGCTGCACGGTTATTGGGGAGATCTGGCGCAAAGCCACCCTCGTCCCCCAAACCAGTTGCGTAACCATTCTTTTTTAACACGGACTTCAATGAGTGATACACCTCGGTGCCACTACGCAAAGCCTCCGAAAAGGTTGCTGCACCGATCGGCGCGATCATGAATTCCTGGATGTCAACGCCAGTGTCCGCATGTGCGCCACCATTGAGAATGTTCATCATGGGAACGGGAAGCAGGTGAGCATTTGGGCCACCAAGGTACCGGAACAGCGGCAGTTCAGCCGACAGAGCCGCCGCCTTGGCAACCGCAAGGGATGCACCCAAGATCGCATTTGCTCCCAAACGACTCTTATTCGGTGTGCCGTCGAGGTCGATCATGACCTGGTCAATGGTTCGCTGATCATCTGCTGCGAGTCCGATAATGGAGTCTGCTATTTCACCTTCGACGGCAGCAACCGCGACTAAAACGCCTTTACCGCCGTAGCGTGAATCGTCATCACGCTTTTCGGCCGCTTCAAAAGCGCCCGTTGAAGCACCCGATGGAACGGCCGCCCGAGAAACCGTGTCATCGTCGAGGAGAACTTCCACTTCGACGGTGGGGTTTCCTCGCGAGTCGAGAATTTCACGCGCAATTACTGCTTCAATGACGGCCATGGGTGCCAGCCTAGTGAACGACCGCGAGTGGCTTAATGTCCCTTCGATGCCAAATCGATACCAGAATAAGGCAACCGGGATCCAAAAAAATGCATCCAAAAAGTTCAGCAGCCGCCAACGTAGACGAAGAAGGAGCAAGACATGTTGAGATCTAGGGCAGTAATCTTCGCTGGGATCGGGCTCGCCGCACTCGGATTGGCCGGCTGCGGCGGTACAGATGCTGGCAGTTCGGTCGAACCGGCAAGTGTTGGATCCATGGAATCCGGATCAATCTCGAGTGATTCAGCCGTCTTAGACCAAAAGAGCGCAGAGCAATACCTGACTCGGAACTCGAGTATTTCCTTGCAAGGCTCAGATGTTGGAGAAATGACCAACTCTGTCCTTTTAATCACGGAGGAGTTCTCGGGCGTAGTTTCTCAGCAGGATATGAGTAATGAAAGCGAGCGGCGTTATTCCACACTAACGGTTCGCGTACCTGATGCGGAACTCGAGACGTATCTTGATCGACTCGCAACTCTCGGAGAGGTAATTTTTTTGAGCACGTCAACACTTGATGTCACAACAACCGTGATCGATCTTGATGCCCGCATTGAAACCTTGAACACGTCAATCATCACGCTCACCAAACTTCAATCTGAGGCAGCGTCAATTGCAGACCTTGTCGCTGTTGAATCAGAACTCGCTGCGCGAACCGCCGAGCGCGACTCACTCGTTGCCCAACGCTTATTCCTTCAGGACCAGGTTGACATGTCGACGGTCTATGTCAGCATCGCCGCTGATCCGGCCGCGACTATCGACCCACCAAACTTTCTCCAGGGGATTCAAGACGGCTGGAATGCCTTGATTAACACGTTCGCTGGAGCCATTACCTTCGCAGGATTTCTCGTGCCATTCTTCGTTGCCCTGATTGTGATCGTGATTGTCATTGCGGTTATTCGCGCCGGGGTGAGGCGAGTGCGCCAGCGAAACTAATCACTGGCGCACTCTCGGCCTCCCCCACCCAGACCGAATTCGACTTTCGCCGAATGGATTCATCTTGAAACATAGGTGTGACATTTGACAGAATGTCTTACGAAGTGCACTGCAGTTGAGCACTGAGGTCAACAAGTACCTGCTGCGACGCACTTAGGGCATCGCCGGCCGACAACGCGGCATCTGCCATGCCAAGTGTTTTCGAAAATGCATTGTCGGCCTGCTGCGCGTCATTGAAAGTGTTCACTGCTGCCTCTTTAGCGAGAACGGCAGCGTCCAGATCGGCCTGCAATTTTTGTCCTTCTACCGAATCACCGTGAAGGGAGGAAATGAGGTCAAGGAGCAACGTGGCCTGTTTGTCAAACTCTGCTTCGAATGCGGTCGCAAGATCCGGGTTTGCCATGAGCTCGCTCACCGCAGTTGAGAGTGAGGATTGCATCTGATCAAGTACGACACAAGAATCCTGTGCGCTCACACGTGACTGGGGGTCGGAAGACGCACTCACCGTAGGTGTCAAAGATGGGCTGGCCCCACTCTGCGATGAACATCCGATGAGCAGGCAAGGGACGGTCAGGGCCATGGCAATGAATTGTTTATTCATACTAATAGTGAAACATGTGGCGCCTCACATGCCAATCAGGGTTCGGATATGGCGCGGCGAGGGTGATCCAAATTGCAAAATGAGATCGTGGACTTCACGCAATGACCATTCCGGATGCAGAATTCTGAGGTCTTTCACCAAACTAGAGACCTCAAGGTAACCGACAAAGTAGGTGGGAAGTTGACCCGCTGTAAGGAGTGCGCGTCGCCACTTGCCGGCAGCTTCGCCTTCCTCTTGATACCCTCTTCTGATCATTAAATCCATGGCCTGGTCTTCATCCATGTCTTGCGTGTGGACGCCGATATCAAGAATCGTGTTAATGGTCATGCGAGCTTGCATTTTCAATTGCTGCAACGTGATAGCGAGGGCACTGAGTTTGGTTGGCTCGGGAGAATAACCCTGTGAAATTAAGAGTTCCTCGGCGTAAACTGCCCAGCCTTCAACAAAGGTTCCGCTGAAACCAAACCTTCTGGTGAGACTCTGCTGGCTACCCTTGTTAGCCACCGCCAATTGTAAAACATGCCCTGGGATTGCCTCGTGAATTGTTAGATCGTGGATTTGAACGCCGTTGTATTCGCGGTAGAAGCTTTCTTTGCGCTCGTGCGTCCACTGCTCGGAAGTTGGTGCCACCGCAATAAATGTTGGGACATTCGCGCTCTCCATCGGGCCGGGTGAATCGCAATAAGCAACTGCCACTCCGCGGTGAATTTCGGGCATTTCGATGACTTCAACGTCAATGTGTGGAACGGTAACCAGATCATGCTCAATAGTGAAAGCCCTAGCGGCGGTCATTGCGGCGACAACTTGGGAAAGTACGGTTGAGTCGGTCACTCGTGCGTTCTGCGCAATATGCGCAAGCGCCAGTGAGACGGGACGATCATTCGTCTCAATACCCGCTATTGATAAGTATTCCCGTGACACGCGCGACATTTCGGAGTTAAGCAGATCGAGATGATGGTTCGCCGCGTCGAGTAAATCCTGCACACTGCTTTCGGCATCAAGGCAATGCCACAGAATCCCTGCATAGGTTTGCTCGCCCATACGCGGGGACTTTTGTGAAAATGGAAGTCGCTCTTTGAGCCATTCGATATGTTTGTCAACCGCGTCGGTGACCTGCGAATCCACTTCGAAAGATTCAAGCAGGACCCGCGTACCTTCAAGTTGAGCGATTGCAGTTTCGCAATGAATTGCCGGCATGTCAACCAGTGTTTCTCGTGCTTGCGCAAGAAAGTCCGGGATTTTTTCGCAGCGAGCTGCAATATTCATCAGGCGTTCTTCGAGTGGTGCGAAATCGCGCGAGAGCAATAAGTGAATTGATGTTCCAGGATTCCACAGCATCGGATTCCACGTGTGGGCGGCTACCCGAGTGATATCAAAGTGGGTTTTGGTTAAAAATGCACGCAGAATTTCCACATCGACAAGATCTGGTAGTTCAAGTTCTACGTCATCTACGGCGTCTAGTTCGGTGAGGTAGCCCTCAATTCTTTGGGCGTATTCATCCTGCCCTTTTTTCGTGAGATTGGGTAAATCTGAATCAAATGCGTGCTCACCCATCCACGTGGCACCGACAGGATTCATCTGAAAAGAGTCGTGAATGACATGCCGAGCAATGTGTTCGAATTCTTGTTGTGCTTTACTCATGGGAGCGAACTTCCGACATTCGGCGCACTACTGCTTTTCGAACAGCCGCTTCGGTATCTAAGCCTTGTGAATTCGCCGAACTTACCAGGGCAAAAAGGAAGTCACCCAATTGCTCTTCACTACTGAAACGTTGAAGTAACTGGTTCGTTTCTGGTAGGTATTCTGGCTCAGGGATGTCAACAGATTTACTCCTTGAGATCAGTTTTTCTGCCCGCATGAGCGCCGGGAGAGTCTCGGGGATTCCCTCGGTAACTGAATCTCGCTTCTTCTCTTTCGCCTTGCGCTGATGCCAGGTGAGTTCCACATCTGCCGCGCTACTCGCGCGTTCATCGCCAAATACGTGTGGGTGCCGGTTGATCAATTTTTGGGTGATACCGTCGATGACCGCGTCAATATCCCAGCCGCCCGATTGTTCTTGGGAGATCCGAGCATGGAAGACAACCTGAAGGAGTAGATCGCCAAGTTCTTCACGCATCGCTTCGCTGTCATTGGCGTCAATTGCCTCGACGCTTTCATATGCCTCTTCGATCAAATATTCAACCAGGCTCTGATGCGTTTGCTCGGCATCCCAGGGGCAACCACCCGGAGACCTCAATTGATCAAGGACCGCCACCAATTGAGTGAAGTGACTTCCTTTCACGAGTTATTCCGAGCCGAGGTCAATGGTTTGCGGTTCCGAAAGCGAATTGGCAACTGGTCCTACGGAAAGACTCTCTGGATCCCAGGTTCCAAATCGGGGTGACACTTCCGTGCCGATTTCGGTACTCAGCTCGGAGATTGCCAGAAACACCGCGGCACTTTTCGCGTCGGGGGCTGCGTCGGGAGATAACGCATCGCCTAATTTGGAGACTTGAATATTCACCCGAATAATTGTGTCGACGGCTGCAATTGCTATCCCTTGCTGACCAATTTGAGATTCGAATGCATCCTGTCCACCGGCTTGGGCGACGTATTGGAGTCGTAAGTCGTCAATCTCACCTTGAGTGACGTCGATTTTCTCGCGGCTGGCCAACTCGTTGACCAGAATCCCGGTGATGAGTTGATTAAGCGTGTTAGCAATGAGTTCGGTGGATGAATCCGTCGAGGGCAGACCTTGCAGGGTTAATACGGTTTGAACTTCTGTGTTAAGGGTGGACTCACTGATGCGTTGATCCCCCACGACCGCGGCGGCGCCTGCCGTTGGGGTGCTACAGCCGCTGAGCCCGATGCAAACAGTGATGAGCCCGATGCCAACAAGGGCCAGTAAACGGTGAGGGGGGGACGTGATGTTCATGCGTGACACAGATTCTCCGGATCTTCAGGGGCTGGCGAATAAGACGGTAAAGAGTTCGTGGAGCCAGTCTAGGAGTTGGGTATCTCGCAGTTCGGGAGCACCAATCCCCGTTCCCGAAGTTGGTTTAGGCACGAGCAAAATCTTCGCTGCCTCCTTGATGGTTGTACCCGGATAGATCCGCTGAATTCGCATAGATCGGGACTCAAGCAGCACAACCGGTGAGATGCGGATGGCTTTCCCCGCGGCAATGACT
Organism: Candidatus Nanopelagicales bacterium; assembly: GCA_041689635.1. Lineage (GTDB taxonomy): Bacteria > Actinomycetota > Actinomycetes > S36-B12 > S36-B12 > UBA4592. The sequence continues at coordinate 6,254 of JBDNFV010000219.1, forward strand.
TCCTGCACGCCCGCAGCTTTGGCGGCAACCCTAAAGCGGGCAACCCCGATGAGGGCCTCCAACTCACCGGGCATGCTTCCATAACGATCAATGAGTTCGGCTGCAACTTCATCAACGGCTTCATTGCTGCTGGCATCCGCCAAACGCTTGTACGCCTCAAGGCGCAAACGCTCTTGGGGAACGTAACTGGTGGGAATACTGGCATCTATCGGCAATTCGACTCGAACATCATTTACTTCCTTGGCCGGCTGATTTTTGTATTCGGAGAGGGCTTCGCCGACCAAGCGCAAATAAAGGTCAAATCCAACGTCGGCGATATGGCCGCTTTGTTCGCCACCGAGCATGTTGCCAGCTCCGCGGATTTCCAGGTCTTTGAGTGCAATCTGCATTCCCGAACCAAGGTCGGTCCGTTGCGCAATTGTTGCCAATCGCTCGTGGGCCGTTTCCGTGAGCGGTTTATTCGGGTCGTAAAGAAAATACGAGTAGGCCCGTTCACGACCACGCCCAACTCGACCACGCAATTGATGCATTTGGGAAAGACCAAACTTGTCGGCACGATCCACGATCAAGGTATTCGCATTTGGAATGTCAATCCCTGACTCAACGATTGTCGTGCAAACTAAAACGTCGATTTCTTTTTCCCAGAATGACACGATCACCGATTCGAGTGAACCCTCGCTCATTTGACCATGCGCTACCGCGATGCGCGCTTCAGGTACCAGGGTCCGGATTCTTTCTGCAACTCGGTCAATTGATTCAACTCGGTTGTGAATGAAAAAGATTTGACCATCACGCAGGAGCTCTCGATGAATTGCCGCGGTAATTTGTTTCTCGTCGTAGGGGCCGACGAAAGTAAGTACCGGATGACGCTCTTCGGGTGGTGTTTGAATCACCGACATTTCCCGTATCCCGGTCACAGCCATCTCCAACGTGCGAGGAATGGGTGTTGCGCTCATAGCAAGCACGTCAACATTGGTGCGAAGCGCCTTGAGATGTTCCTTGTGCTCGACACCAAAACGCTGTTCTTCGTCGACAATCACCAAACCTAGGTCTTTGAACTTCACCGAAGGAGTCAACAGGCGGTGGGTTCCAATCACGATGTCCACGGTTCCTTGGGCTAATCCTTCAAGGGTTTCCTTGACCTGTGATGACGGTGTGAACCTTGACAACGCGGCAACCTTGACCGGGAATGCGCTGTAACGTTCCGAGAATGTGCTGAAATGTTGTTGGACTAAAAGCGTTGTTGGAACGAGTAAGGCTACCTGCTTTCCATCCTGTACCGCTTTGAAAGCGGCTCGGACAGCGATCTCGGTCTTGCCAAATCCCACATCGCCACATACCAAACGGTCCATCGGGATTTGGCGTTCCATATCCCGCTTTACTTCGTCGATCGTGCTGAGTTGATCGGGTGTCTCAACGTAAGCGAAAGCATCTTCTAATTCGGCCTGCCACGGCGTGTCCGCCCCGAATGCGTATCCCTTGGACGCTTGCCGCGCCGCGTAAAGGCGAATAAGTTCACCGGCGATCTGCTTAACAGCTTTGCGAGCGCGACCTTTTGTTTTTTGCCAGTCGGCACCACCGAGCCGGTGAACACTTGGAGCTTCACCGCCAACGTAACGGGTAATCAAGTCAAGTTGGTCCATGGGCACAAAGAGTCGATCTGCGGGTTGCCCGCGTTTGTTCGGCGCGTACTCGATAATCAGATATTCGCGTTCGGCCCCACCGATTGTTCGCGTGATCATCTCAACGTAACGACCAACCCCGTGGTGCTCGTGAACAATGTAGTCTCCTGAGTTCAGAGTTAATGGATCAACTGCACCGCGGCGGCGACTCGGCATTTTTTTCAGATCCTTGGACACCGATTTTGCACCCATTAAGTCTGATTCGCTAAAAACCCAGAGTTGGGATGACACTAAGTGAAAACCACGATCTACCGGCGCCGTGATCAATTGGGCTACCTTTGGCATTGCCGGTATCGAGACCGCGTCACCTTTCATCACGCCGATTCCTTGACTGCCGAATTCTTCGGCGACACGATCAATGGAGCCGTGCCCCAGTGCGGTTACTATGACGGTTGACCCCAGGGCCAGCGCTTGGGCGATATCTTTTCCCGCCGCTTCAGCATCGCCGTGGTATCCACTGATGTCACTTACATCAACGTTAATGACCCCGTCATCGAGATCACGGGGCAACTGGGTGAAATTCCATACCGAACCGTGGCGCGCACGAATCCGATCCACAACTTCAGACATTGTGGTGAACATTGATCCGGCTAAATCGATCGGTGTCGCTCCCCCGACTGCGGCGCTGTGCCAACCTGCTGTCAAAAACTCTTCAGCGGTTTTGACAACATCGAGTGCTCGTGAGTTGATTCGTTCGGGTTCAATCAAAATGAGAGATGACTCTGGTGGCAAAAGTTCATGCAGCGGTTTCATCTCACCGGCGAGTGCCGAGGAGAGCGACTCCATCCCTTCGACGGCGACCCCGTTGGCAATCTGTTCGCACATTGCCGCAACTTCAACGTGGGCGGCTCCCAGAAGTTGGGCTTTCGCCCTGACTTCTTCCGTGAGGAGGAGTTCGCGAACGGGGGGAGCCCACAGTCCATGTTCGGCAACTTCCAATGAACGCTGATCAGCGACGGCGAAGTAACGGAGTTCTTCAATGTCCTCGCCCCAGAACTCAATGCGGATCGGATGTTCTTGGGTTGGTGGGAAAACATCGAGGATTCCACCTCGCACCGCGATCTGGCCTCGTCGGTCAACCAGATCCACCCGCTCGTATCCCAATGAAACCAACTTGGCCACCGTCACGGTGAGTGACGCTTGATCTCTAACCTTTAACTCAACCGGTGTCTGCTCCCCCAGATCGGCAACTATTGGTTGCAATGCCGCGCGCACCGAGGTAATCAACACGTTGATGGGTGGTGTGTGCACACTTCCGGCGAGCGGGTGCGCGAGTCTGCGCAACACCGCCATCCGTTTACCAACCGTGTCAGCCGAAGGCGAGAGGCGCTCGTGCGGCAGCGTTTCCCAACTGGGAAACACCGCGATTCCCTCGGAAGGAAGATATGCACCGAGGTCAGCGGCGAGTTCATCGGCCGCACGGCCCGTAGTCGTCAGAATGAGTTTGATTCCCGATGTCTGCTCGCGCGCGACCTGGGCAATCGCGAGCGGGTAAATCACACTCGGACCAACGAGATCGACAGTGTTAGCAATCCGGGAACTTTCAGCGATAGCCAAAAAAGCCGGATCGGACTTAACGAGGTCGAGGAGACCAGCGAGTGGTTGTTGATCGATCACGCTCTGTGGGTTTCCTTAATGGCCCGCAAGACATGCGGATAGAGATTGGCTCGGGACACGATGAGATCGGTCACATAAGGCGGCATGTGGTTGAAAGTTATGGGTTCACCGTCCATGTGGGATGCGACCAAACCGTAATGCTCGGCCACAATAAAGGGGGCTGCGACATCCCATTCAAAGAAGCCGGTGTTGTGCAGGTAAATATCAGCGCGGCCGCACAAAATCTCATTTACCTTCGCGCCGACGGAACCAACGTCAACGATTTCGACGCTACTATGGGAAATTCCAGCTTCAGTGAGCAATTCACCAAGCCTTGAAACAATTTCCCTTAGGGCTGCCGGCGGTCGTGATCGGGAAGCAACAACGCGGATCGCCGAGTCTAGGGGTGCAAAATTTTCAACCGTGTCAAGGACGCTTCGGGTCATTCCTTGTTCGGGCAGATCCACCGTGCCAGCGCTGAGCTTCTGCTCTGGTGCACTCCACAAGGCGATGTGAACCGCGAAGTCTTTTCGATTTTGCCCATATTCCCAGGTGCCATCGAGTGGGTCAACGATCCAGACTCGATTCGCGTCAAGTCTGATTTCGTTGTCGTGTCCTTCTTCGCTGAGGATTGCATCAAGCGGACGAGCCGAAGAAAGTTTATCCATGATGAACAGGTGGGCGGCGCGATCCGCTTGATCCCGGAGTTGATCGCTCAATGTTTTATCAATTGTTTCAATCGGGTGAGCGCGGAAAAAATTCTCACGCAGCTGCAGCAATAGTTGGCCAGCTTCTTGCGCAACCTCACGTGAGAGTTCGGCATCGTTTTTTTCTGACATCAGACCACTTTCATTAGCGTTAACTGTTGAATTTGCTTTGTGCTGTGTCCAAACCGTCGGTGATCAGTGATCCAATCGCGTCACAACATCGACCGATGACCTCGGATAATTCCTTGCGCTCGGGTGAACTGAATGTAGACAGGACAAAATCTGCTGGATCTTGATGGCCAACTGGCCTGCCGATCCCAACCCTGGCCCGGAAGTACTCCCCTGAGCCGATTGATTTCTTAATGCTCTTGAGCCCGTTATGCCCGTTGTCACCTCCGCCAAACTTTAACCGGATACTGGCAAAGTCAATATCGAGTTCGTCGTGGATCACGATCAAATTCTCGGGTGCAACGTCGTAAAAATCTAAGATCGACTTGATCGGTCCGCCACTCTCATTCATGTAGCACAGTGGGATTGCCAGCACGACACCCTGTTGGGACCCGGGGAGACCAATGTGACTTTGCCCAACTGCCGCGAAAGCCTTTTTGTGCCGGGACAGTTTCACCGACACATGTGCGGCAAGTTCAGCGACCACCATTGCGCCGATGTTGTGCCTAGTGCCAGCGTATGCGGGGCCAGGATTTCCCAGCCCCGCGATAACAAAGGTCACTACTCGGAGGCGGCGGGCTCAGTTGGGGTAACTGCGGCCAATGCGCCTGCTGCCGCTGCGGCATCTTCGGTTACACCGGCTGCTGCCGCTGCTGTTGCCTGCTCAATTGCTTTTTCTTTGGCGTCAGCTACAGCGTGGCCGACCGCGTCCAGGGGTAGTTCTCCGTTTGCAACGGACTCTTCCCATGACTGCATGACCATGGCGAAGTCGAGGCCGGCTTCGTCGGCCGCCGCATGTACTTGGGCGACAGCATCTGCATAGTCACTACGAAGGGCTGCTTCCTGCTTTGAAATCACGAGCAGGTCGAGGTGCTCAAGGTTCAACCGAACTGGGTCGCGCTGAATATCGCGTGGCTTGGTGAGAAACGTTTGTCCATCAAAAGCAATGTTGAGGACAACACGTGGCTTGCGAAGGGCAAGGTTGAGTTCGTGTTCGGGCAGAGTGACGTGCATCAGGGCGGTATCGGTTCCGTAAAGGACGGCGGGAATCTGGCCGCCGCGCCGAATTCGACGGGATGCACCCTTGCCAAATTCTGAGCGGGGGGAAGCAATGATGTTGACGTTAGTCACGAAGTCTCCTTGAATTGAATCGGCACTGTGAGGTCGAGCGGTTGCGCGCCAAGGAGAGGGGCCAGAGCCCTAACGCGTCGATAACGGTGTCACGCTCATGGTGCACCCTCGCCGAGGAACGACAGGAGTCTACAAAATGGCTTTCTCGCTAGTGCGAGGAGGTCTGCCGACTGAAGTCTTCGTCTTCAAACATTCGGGTAACCGAGCCGTCGGTGAAGACTTCATTGATCGCGGTTGCGAGCAGTGGCGCGATGGAAAGGACAGTGAGTTTGTCAAATCTGCGCTCGTATGGAATCGGGAGTGTGTCGGTCACAATTATTTCGGAGATATTCGAGTTCTGCAGGCGCTCACGTGCCGGGTCACTTAGGACTCCGTGGGTTGCCACCACGATGACTTGGGATGCCCCGTTGTCAAACAGGGTCTCCGAGGCTTTGACAATCGTGCCACCGGTGTCGATCATGTCGTCAACGACAACGCAAATGCGGTCTTTCACATCACCGACGACCTCGAGCACCCGGACCTGATTGGGGATATCGGGGTCGCGGCGCTTGTGGATAATTGCGAGCGGTGCGCCGAGTACGTCGGTCCAACGCTCGGCAACCCGAACCCGACCGGCATCCGGGGAAATAACCGTGATTTTGGTGCGATCAACCTTGGACGCCACGTGCGAGGCCAACAGTGGCAGCGCGAATAAATGGTCAACAGGTCCATCGAAAAATCCTTGGATCTGTGATGTGTGCAAATCAACGGTCATCAGGCGATCAGCACCCGCAGTCTTAAACAGGTCTGCCATGAGTCGAGCTGAGATCGGTTCGCGTCCACGATGCTTTTTATCCTGTCGGGCATAACCATAAAACGGGACAACGACCGTAATACGTTTTGCGGATGCTCTTTTGAGGGCATCGATCATGATCAGTTGTTCCATGATCCACTTGTTAATCGGGGTGGTGTGGCTTTGCAGGACGAATGCGTCACCGCCGCGAACGGACTCGCGGAATCGAACGAAAATCTCGCCATTGGCAAAATCATGGGCGGTGACGGGTGTGAGGTCAATGCCCAAATGCGCGGCCACCTGTTCGGCCAACTCCGGGTGCGCCCTGCCCGAGAGCAGCAGAAGATGCTTTTGAGTTGGGACTGACTTTTCGGCCACTGCTCCACCTTTACTAGTTGCGATCTATTTCGCCGGAAGGACTATGTGATTGTCTGTGGTGCGGGGTAGGTGGGATTCTTAGCCGAACCATTCCATGTCCCTATTGCTCGGATTCAATCGCCCTCTTGGCTGCCGTGGCTGAACCCGTCCCGGAGCGCCTTCGCTGCACCCAATTCAAGATATTGCGCTGCCGCGCGCGGCCGACGGCCATCGAGCCCGCGGGGACGTCGTCGGTGATCACCGAACCCGCGGCCGTGTAGGCGCCGTCACCAATGACAATCGGCGCGATCAACATGTTGTCTGAACCAACCCGAACGTGATCCCCCACCGTCGTGTGATGTTTTTCAACACCGTCGTAATTCACAAATACTGTTCCCGCACCGATATTGGTTCCCGCACCGATAGTCGCGTCGCCCACGTACGACAGATGTGGCACTTTCGATCCTGCACCGAGTTGGGCATTTTTCATTTCAACGAAGGCACCCGCCTTTCCCGATTCACCAATTACCGTGCCCGGTCGCAGATAGGTGTAGGGGCCAACGTGGGCACCGGCACCGATGACAACGAGTTCTGCCCACGTGTGTCGGACAACAGCGTTTGCGCCCACCTCGGCTGAAATCAACGTCGTTCCCGGACCAATCTGTGCCCCACTTTCAATTGCCGTGGGTCCACGCAAAATAGTTTGCGGCAGCAGAGTCACGTCTGCCGCTAGTTCGGCATCAACATCAATCCACGTACTTGCCGGGTCAAGCATTGTGACGCCAGCCTTCATCCATTTCAGATTGATTCGATTCCGCATGATCCCGGCAGCGCACGCAAGTTGAGCTCGGTCATTGATCCCCAGGATGTCATCGGTGTCATGAGCTCCCACGCCATTGACCACCCCCTCGTTGGAAGTGATGATTTTAATGACGTCGGTGAGGTATTCCTCGCCTTGGGAGTTATTGGTATTGAGTCCAGCAATTGCCGCGTGTAGCGCCGCACCGTCAAATGCGTACACCCCAGAATTGATTTCATTAATTTCGCGCTGCTCTGGGCTCGCGTCTTTCTCTTCAACGATTCCAGCAAGTCGATCACCTTGTCGAATAATGCGACCGTAACCAAATGGATCAACCAATTGGGCAGTCAGCACGGTGGCTTGCGCATTGCAATCCAGATGACTTTTCATCAGGTTCATTAACGATGAGCCCGTGAGGAGCGGGGTATCACCGGTGAGCACCACGACCGATGATTCGCCCGAGGAAACCCCACGACCGTCGAGAAACTCAAGTGCAATTCGAACAGCGTGGCCGGTTCCATTACGTTGTGTCTGTTCGACGGTCGCAACCCATGGTGCAACTTCTTCCAAATGCGCAACGACTTGCTCGCCACCGTGGCCAACGACCACAACCAAATGCTCGGGCTCAAGGGTTGCGGCTGCTTCAATGACGTGGCCTAGCAAGCTTCGACCTGCGATCTCGTGCAACACCTTGGGTGTCGATGAAATCATCCGGGTTCCCTCGCCTGCCGCGAGAATGATCACAATGGGGGGACGCACGCTTCTAGCCTAGTTTGCCGAGATCTCACTACGTGGCCCAAAGAGAAATGCCGTTAAAAACTCGAGCTCCCGGGGGAGGGATCGAACCTCCGTTGACGGATTCAAAGTCCGCTGTCCTGCCGCTAGACGACCCGGGAACGTGCGACGTACACCTTATGGCCCCAGACGCTTAAACATTGCGTGAGCCCGACTTTACGATGAAGCCCCACTCCCGGTTGCAAGTTACGCTACCGTAGGTTACGGTTTCGTAAGTTAAATTAATGATGATCAATGAGGGAGAACGCATGAGTGTTATGGACCAAGTGGTTGTCGACCTCGAACCGGTGGTTGACGAAAACGCTGACGACCTTGTTTATCTTGGTTTACCCATGCGAATCACCATTGGCGCCTTCGTAATCATTCCCCTTATTGCGGTCGCGAGTGCCATCCCGCTTGCGTGGGGCGGTTGGGTCAGCTGGCTTGACATTGCTCTCGCCATTGGCCTCTGGGCATTAACCGCCGGCGGAATCACCATCGGTTACCACCGTTATTTCACCCACGGGTCATTTAAGGCCAATCGTGGGGTCAAAATTATGTTGGCGATTTGTGGTTCCCTCGCAATTGAAGGCTCCCTGGATCAGTGGGTGGCCGACCACCGCAAGCATCATAAATTTTCCGACGAAGTCGGTGACCCACATTCGCCATGGCGCTTTGGCACCAGCAAAAAAGCGATTGCGAAAGGCCTCCTCTTCGCGCACGTCGGTTGGCTATTTGAGAGTGACAACACCGGGATCGAGAAGTATGCACCCGATATTGCCAAAGACAAAGACCTCACCTGGATGTCACGGCACTTTCCCATATTTGTTATTGCCAGTTTCCTGATCCCGGGAATCCTCGGTGGATTGATCACCTGGTCCTGGATGGGCGCCCTCACCGCATTTTTCTGGGCCGGCGTCGTCAGGATTGCCATGGTGCATCACGTGACGTGGTCAATCAACAGCATTTGCCACGTTTTCGGTAACCGACCATTCACCTCACGTGATCTTTCGAGCAACGTTGCTTGGCTGGCGATTCCTTCTATGGGTGAGTCATGGCACAACCTGCACCACGTAGACCCAACAGCTGCCAGGCACGGAGTGATGAAAGGCCAGATCGATATTTCAGCCAGCTTGATCAGGGGCATGGAGAAGACCGGCTTGGTGACCGATGTTCGCTGGTCAAAACCGGAGCGCCTCGTTAAAAAGCTCAAGGATCCCAATGATCGATTTCGCCTCCGCGGTTACACCGGCGAATAAATCATGCCCGCCGCTTTCGAAGAAGAGCCAACACTTGCCAGTGTTACCGAGTTAAAGAACGCCCCGGTTCCCGCTGCCCGCAAACCAAGTGATGCGAAAGTGCGCATGACGGGACAACAGCGTCGGGAACAACTCCTTAACGTGGGGCGAAAGCTTTTCGCGGAAAAAGGTTTTGAAACGGTAACGGTCGAAGAGATCGCGGCAAAAGCTGGGGTCTCCAAGCCGGTTGTCTACGAACACTTCGGTGGCAAAGAAGGCCTTTACGCCGTCGTCGTTGATCGTGAAACTAACTACCTGCTTGACTCCATCAGCCAAGCATTGGCCGGTTCGCGTATTAACGGCGCAAGCGCCCGCGAACTCGTTGAGCAAGCTGGTCTGGCTTTGTTCAATTACATTGAATCCAACCCGCAGGGGTTTACTATCTTGGTGCGCGATTCCCCCGTCACCGCGCAAACTGGATCCTTTGCCAGCCTGATGGTCGACATCGCCACCCAGGTCGAGGACGTACTTGCCGCCGAATTCAAGGCTCATGGAATTAACGACAAATTTGCCCCGATGTACTCCCAAATGTTGGTCGGCATGGTTGCGTTCACCGGCCAGTGGTGGCTGGATGTCCGCAAACCCAAGAAAGAAGAGGTCGTGGCCCACGTGGTGAATCTCGCTTGGAACGGACTCAAGCATCTCGATACCAAACCAACGTTAGCCTTGAAAAAGAAGTCCTGAATTCGTCGGAATCTTGCTCTCAAGAATCTTGACATAAGATGTTGATATGGCCCAGCCCGACGACGTCGATCACATCGTTGCCGCCTGGCAGGTACAGCGGCCCGACCTCGACGTGTCGCCCCTTCAGGTGCTTTCACGCCTAACTCGAGTATCCGCCCAATTGGATACTGCCCGCGCGAAAGCATTTCGGGATGACAATCTGGATTCATGGGAATTTGACGTCCTGGCCGCACTGCGCCGAACCGGTCCCCCGTTTACCCTCTCCGCGGGAACACTCTCCACCCAAACCCACGTGACCAGCGGCACCATGACCACTCGGGTGGACCGACTCCTTGAA
>JBDNFV010000220.1:0-1936 GCA_041689635.1 Candidatus Nanopelagicales bacterium
CGCGCAGTTGCCGAGACAGAACACTTCTTCAACGACGACGGCCTTGCCCTGCGCTTCGAGTTGCGCCTTGTCCCAAACTTCACGACCGCCGCGCGCCTGGCAGGCCTCGGCGCGGCAAACTTGCACGATCGGGCCCGCTGGTTTTTCGGTGCGGAAGTCTTTGTAGAAGGTGATCACGCCGTGCACTTCGGAGACGGTGATGTTGAACAATTTCGCCAGCACTGGAATCATTTCCTTGCTGATATATGACGAATGATGTTGCACCGCGTGTAGCGCTGGCAAGAGGCCGCCGGGTACGCCAGCGAACTGGCTGGCGATGGCTTCAAGATCGGTGGTCGATTGGGTGGAGGTCAAGGCTGATAATCGTATGCCAAATAAGGGGTTGCGAGGCATTTCTGCTGGCATAACCGCGTCAAGCGGCCGCACAACTCTAGATTTGATTAGGTCGTTGAGCCCCAAGCGGCCCATTGCACACGAAAGAAGGAACTAATGGACCAGGAAATCAATAAGTTACGTCGCCTCAATGTTTGGGCCGGGTTTTTGCACCTCGCCTCCCTTGTTGCGGTCTTGGCGTTGGCGAACGGTTTTTCGCTTCCGGTCGTGGCTACCTATCTCACGGAGGCTCCCGGCTCAGGTAACTTCTCTGATCCGATCAACCTGTTCAATCTGCGGGTCAGCTTTGTTATCGCTGCGTTCCTCGGGCTATCGGCGTTCTTCCACTTTCTGATTTCATCGCCCAAGTTCTTCACTCTCTACAAGGTTGGGCTGCAACAGAACCGCAATAACTTTCGCTGGGTCGAGTATTCGATGTCGTCATCGCTCATGATCGTCGTGATTCTGCAACTGAATGGAACCGCTGACTACATCGCGCTGAGCGGGATTGTCGCCGTAAACGTTTGCATGATCTTGTTCGGCTTGCTGCAAGAGCGCTACACCAAACCCGGAGACGGTGACATGCTGCCGTTTATTTTCGGTTGCTTCGCAGGTGCAGTTCCCTGGTTGGTGACGGCGGTAAATCTGGTCTCACCAAAGGGACCGGCTGAATCGACGACTCCAGGATTCGTCTATGGAATTATCGTTTCGCTGTTTTTGCTTTTCAACTGCTTCGCGCTGGTGCAATATAAGCAGTACAAGGCCAAGGGTAAATGGGCCAACTATCTGTACGGCGAGCGTCGCTACATTGTTCTCAGCTTTATTGCTAAGTCGGCCCTGTGCTGGCAGATCTTTGCCAGCACCTTGGCTGCTAACTAGTAGCCAAGTCGTCGGTTCAACTCCCATCGTGGACGGTGAAATAACTTACACCCGCTAGTTTGCCGCCCAACGTTCGATTCCGGCAATTCCGTAGGACTTCATGTACATCGCTCGTGTCGGCTTGATAGAAATAAATATCGTTTCGGGAGAGTTATCGGGTCCACCCGGCGAGAACGCGTTGAGGTCATAGTCGAACACGCCATTCCACAAACGTCGCTTGACTTCCATGTCGTCGACGACCTTGGCAATGCCCCATACCTCAACCCCATCACCGGTTTCGGTGACTTGCCAATGCAGGGCGACGCGATTCTCGTTGGCTAGATTGCGAACTTTGACCGATGTTCGCGAGGCCATTAACCACAGCGTGTCGCCCTCCCATGCCGGATGAACTGGTACCACATCCGGGGCGCCGTCGGATCCTACGGTGGCCATATGTGCCCATGGTGAGGCCCTTTTTGCATGTGCCTTAAGCTCCTCCAAATTCATCTCGCACCCTCCTGGGTCCTGTCGGAAACTTTGAGTAATTTTAATTTATTAAATTAGCAAGGGAAATGTCAAACGGCAATGAACCAGCCCGTGACTAGATTTTTCGACCGTTGAATGCCACTTTTCCCTTAGTGAAGTATTGCTCCGTTCGGGCTGACGGAAGTTACTTGGAGCGGGTGACGGGAATCGAACCCGCATA
>JBDNFV010000221.1:0-6457 GCA_041689635.1 Candidatus Nanopelagicales bacterium
GCTTTACCTGGTGCTCGACTCCACCCAGCACGACGCCGCCAACGGTTTCACAACCGTGATGCTTTTGTTCGTGCTACCGCTAGTTGCGATCACGTTGATTGCGATGACCTCGTACGAGTTGGGAGTAGTTCGCGAGCGTCGCTTCAAACAACTTAGCCAAAAGAATTAATTTCAGCCGCACCGCACTTGGTGCCTAGTTCGAAGTAGGTTACTCGATAAATAGTTGCTGTGCCTCTTTCTCGGTTATGCGGAGACCAAGTTCATCTGTGAAAATCGAGTGCAGCTGCGAGGAACTTTCGATAACTGACTGGTCGACTCCACCGGGACGTATAACGAAATAAGTTTTGTTGCGCAGCGATCGTATTTCTTCTTCAAGAATTCTTGATGCAACAAGGTTGTTAACGAATGTGGCTTCGTGGTGGTGCTGCGAGTAGAAGTGTCCGATCTCGCAATCACTCTCGCCATAGGTCCCTAAGTCGAAGCGGTAGAGCGAGAACGGGCCGTCTTCGGTGCGCTGCTGCATGTGAAATTCATTAGGACGACTTTCGTGAACGCGATACGTCCAGTCATTGGAGTGTGTTGACGGTTGCCGAAGTGGCACTGGGAAGGATGGCCCCAATGCGCCAAAGCCGACGTCAACAACGTATTCACACCCATCAACGGTAGCAATAGTCACGCGATGAGTTAACCCCGGCAAATGGTCACCCCCGTAAATTACGCGCGCCAGCTTAAGGACGACGTCAAACCCCAACTCTTGCAATACCTCAAACATGAGACTGTTTTGTTCAAAGCAATAACCGCCTCGACGGTCTGCCACAATTCGCGTGAAAAGACTGGGAAGGTCAAGGGGGAGATCCTCATGTAGTCGTACACCAACACCGCTGAATGCAAAGGTTGCAACATGGCGCCTCGTCAGAGTGCACAGCAGGTCGTGACTGGGTGCGCCGGCGGTCACGTCGAGCACCGCGAGGTATTGCTGCACGATTTCTTTACGTCCCATAACTGCTCCCGTTACTTCGATTAAGGTCAATGTCCGTAGTGGTAACGACAGGAAGCGATACGCGCTTCTTCGTCCAGTACTTTATAAGCGAGTCGGTGCTCGTCGGTGATGCGCCGAGTCCAGTATCCAGCAAAGTCATACTTCTGTGGCTCAGGTTTGCCGATTCCTTCATTTCCATACCTATTGTGTGTTCGCGACCACAAATAGTCCTCCCATGCATTCTTATTCCCGACCAGCTCCACGGTTAGTCAGTTTCGGTAAGTCCGTGTTCGGCACCTTCGCTCGCCTCGAGCCGCTCCATCGCGTCACAGAGTCGACGGGCATTTGTTGGTGAGCGCATGAGATAGGCGGTTTCCCGAAGGGACTCGAAGTCAGCCAGCGAAACGATAACAACAGGTTCGTGTCCGGCCCGAGCGATGACTACTTCCTCGCGGTCATTGATAACCGAATCGAGTACGTCTGCGAACCTCGCTCGTGAATCTGGGTAGCTCATGGTTTTCACTCAATCCTGCTGTACAGAAAACTGTACGCGTTGATGACTCCTGAAACAACCGAGTGACGTGCCTCATGGTTTTTGAGGGCATAAACAGATACCTGGGCGGTCTGCTGAAGCAAGTGTGGTCCGGATAAATTCACTTAATGGTAAATGAACTATCTTTTAAACGGCTTTAAAGATAGAATAAGCCCAGATTAAATGCTGCGAAGGAGGCATTGTGAGCGCGAGAACGATCCCAGCCCGAACCAAGCGGGCACAGTCACAGATTGGCGAGCACCTCACAGCTTGGCGCAAGTTACAGGCGCTAACCGCCGAACAGGTCGCTGAGCGAGCGGGGATCTCGCGAGTGACTCTTCGCAACCTCGAGCACGGCAAGGGAGGAGTGGGGATGGATGTCCTGCTGGATGTAGCCCGAGCCCTTGGTCAACTGGACCGGCTCGTTGCGGCATTGGACCCCTATGAAACCGAGCTTGGCCGAGCGCGAGCTGGGCTGGCTCTGCCCGCACGAGTACGTAGATGAGTTCGACCCCGGGTCGCAACATCACCGTCGAGATCGGTCCAGATAGCGCCACGACAACGGTTGGCACCGCGTACTTCAACACGAGACGCGGCAGAGTCACGACAAACTTCACTTACAGCGCCGACTGGTTCGCCGCGGCCGATGGCGCGTGGAGCATTAGTCCGGACATACCAGCACGGGATCGCAGTGCATTCGCGGATGGTTTGCCTGGAGCACTAGCCGACAGCACCCCGGACCGTTGGGGTCGCAACTTGATTTCGCGGAGCCGTAATGCGCAGGCAAGGGTTGCGGGTCACGCGCTCCCAGAATTAACAGACGTTGACTACCTTCTCGGTGTTAGTGACCTCACTCGTCAAGGTGCGCTTCGGTACCGCACGTCGCACTCATCAGACTTCCGCGCCCAAGAAGGCGGAGTCCCCAAGTTGATTGCACTTCCACAGCTGCTCGCCGCATCCGATTCCGTGGGAAATGGCGATTCGCACGACAACATGTCAGCGGTTACGGCGTTGCTGGAAGCGGGATCGGGTTCCCTTGGTGGCGCACGGCCCAAAGCTTCAATAATGGATGACGGCAAGCTTTATATCGCCAAGTTCCCGCACCACGCTGATGAGTGGGACGTGATGGCTTGGGAAGCAACAACACTGGAACTCGCCCAGATGTGCGGAATCAATGTCCCCTCACACCGTCGGGTAAAAGTTGGTGAGCACACGGTTCTCCTCGTCAAACGTTTCGACCGAGTTGGCGAGATTCGAGTCCCCTATGTAAGTGGGATGACCCTTCTCGAGGGAACTGATGGCGAGGAACACGACTACACCGACCTTGCTGAAGCGCTGATGAACTTTGGCAGCAATGTCATATCCGACTTACACAAACTCTGGCGCAGAATCGCTTTCTCGATAGCCGTGCACAACACCGATGACCACATGCGCAACCACGGGTTTTTGTGGGATCGAGGTGGTTGGACCCTCTCCCCGCAGTTCGACGTCAATCCGAATCCCGCACGAGCAATACGGCGTTCGACAACGATCAACTTTGAAAATGATCCCAATCGAGAATTGGAAGCACTCATGTCGAGCGCAGATATATTCCGACTAACAAGTGCTCAGGCGAATTCAATCTGGAGTGAAGTGATGAATGGTGTGGCGCAGTGGCGTCACGTCGCACGAAGGAATGCAATACCTGAAAGCGAAACACGATATTTTGTCGACGCTTTTTGGAGTCGTTGAGATTGAACGTGGCGTGTTGCGTTAAAGCCCACTAGGGGCGGGAAATGATGTACTGCGAGTTGTTAACGAGTCAAGGAACACAACCCCTTGCAATTTCATCAATTCCTGTGACATTTGGCACTTCATCTAGCGCGCGAGTAAATGCGTCGGGGAACCCTTAAGCCACACCGGTAACGCGACTAATGAGTACATCTGAATCAATGCCGAGAACCACTGCCGCCCTATCCCACTGTTTTCGAAAGACACGTGAGATTTGACGCTTACTGCCCATTGAGAGCGCCATTCGGCGGTCAACATCCTCTGACTCATAGGCGAGTCCGGTGGCGAGATCAAAAAGGGGCGCGATTGTTGACCCTCCTCCTGTACGCAAGAGCGCAATATTTTTCGAGTAGCCATCGGGTGCTCCCGCCACAGCATTGATAATCAAGAAATCAGCTAAACCAAGCCGATCACTTCGTAGCGAAAATGAATCTCACGTAAGTGGCTGGGCCATGTCTCGAAGGCCGGGACCTTTTGAGGCTTCGTATTTGAACTCTGGCAACCTGCCGAGGGCTTAAGTGAAGTCTTCTTGATGAATCCGAAGAACACTATTGCCGTCAACAATGTTGCGATCGAATCGCGCAATGACGATTGCCATCAAGATGCGTGAGCGCGAATTTTTCTTGTTGATCACCGAGTGACCAATGCTCCTCCGGCATGGTCCACGATGCGCTTTGGCTCCCAAACGTGCGTAAACGATAGGCGATCCCACTTTCATTGATTGCCACGTATTCGTGTGAGCGGGCACTTAATGTGTCGAGTTGATCGGAAGGAGAAAACTGAACCGCTCCCCGGCAGTCCCAACCCATGGCGGCAAGAAGCGCGAATGAAGCGTTGAAGGTGATGCACAATTTTCGCCCCCAACGAGCCCGCAACTTGGAGTTTTTGGGGAGCAAACCTCTCAAGTAAGGCAGCACACGACTAGGAGCAAACGTTGCCTGCTGAATGGGGAGTCGGGCTGAGAGCGCGATTTCACCACTCGGCGCCTTCCGACAGGCCGCTGGGCGCATTCTGTGACGCGGAGGTTTCATCTGGTGTTAACGAGAGTTTCAGACCGAGTGAGCTACATAACCGGAGTTCTGTGCCGGTCCCACAATCTGCTCCTGTCCTTGAACGAGGGCACCACAGAATTGTCCTTGTTCAAAGACATTTCAACATTGTCCTCGAGCGACCACATGCGGGCTAATTTACTCACTGTTGTGCCAAGACCAGAGCGGTAAAGCCGGTTGGGCAACTTTTAGTGGCTCCGAACAGGCTTCAACCGCCTTCACCGATATTGACGCCTTCAACCTGAACTAGCTTGATCGGCCTTTAATTCCGAAATTTTCGTAGGCTTTTACAACCATTGGGTGCCACGAATTGTTGACGGCACCCGTTTCATTTACGAATTTTTGTTGTTCTTCAACACTCTGAGGTTCCTGTACAAACTTGTAAACAACCGTTTGGACAATTGCGAGCCCGCGCTGTGTCGAGAAGGTGCTGATGTACCCGCGTACTCCTTCGTTTGGTTCTACATAGGTCATGGAGCCCTCGAGTCCGGTGAACTTTTCATCAATCTGGTCGGTTGACTGCGTCCCCTTGACCAACCTTTCCGCTTCTGATGGAACCATAGGAGTGCTTGTACATTTCGCTGCTCTTAGAGCCTTCAGTGCTTGTGCGGCTTTTGCCTTAGTTGCATACTGGAAAACATTGACAGATCCGCGGGCGTTCTGGCCCACGGCATAACTGATACTGCCAGAGTTCTTCGCCACCGGGAGGTAGATCGGTCCCTTCGCCCCGTAACACACGGTTGGTTTATCGTCCTTCGTAATGTTGTACAGGCTTTGCTCCCAATTTCCAAGTGTGGTGGGAAACTGAACTCGCAAAACCATCTGTTGCAACAGCTCGGCGTCCATCGGCTTGATTTTGGCGGCATGCGCGGTAGGCGCCATTAAGGCTACGGACAATGCGGCGATGCCAAAGACAGACAAGATTCGTTTAATTCTCATGTGACGACTCTAACCTTAAATCTAATTTTAAACTGGTATAAACGATGAGTCTTCACCACATAACTATCTCGTCTTACAGTCTGCTTCCGCCCCGGAGCGACTACCTACATATACCTTGTGTTCCACCGAATAAAAGTTGATCTACTGACCATTGTGCCGTGAGGGGCGGTTATTCCAGTTGGGCGACTTCGATCGTTCCTGATTCCACCGCGGCGACTTCCGCCGGGTGACTTGAAGGTGCCGTCATAATAAACATCGTTTTACCGTCACTGCCACCCAAAGCGCAGGCATAAGCGTTCTGGTGCGTGGTCACGGTTCCCGCTACTTCGCCACCTTCCCGGTAGCCGACAACCAATGGCGCCAGGGCTGAGGCAGCCCAAATGATTTCTCCGTCGGTGCAGATCCCGTCGGGGGCCACTCCTTGGGTTGCGGTCGAAGCCCAGAGGCGACGGTTGGAAAGTGAGCCGTCAGGTGCAACGTCGAATGCAGTCAATTGCAACCGGAGGGTTTCGGCGACAACAAGAGTGCGACCGCCATCAAGGAAAACCATTCCGTTGGGGAAGCGCAGATCATCGGTTGCAGCATGCACGCCTTGATCGGGATCAACTCGAATGAGACTGGTATTGCCCGCAGAGTTGTCCGCAAGAATCTCTGGGATCTCGCGCTCCAGCATCGCCTGGTGCAGGTCAAAACCGAAGTTGCCAACATACGCCCGGCCTTGTGAGTCAACAACCATGTCGTTCGCGTGGAAAGTGGCGATCTGTGACAGGTCTGCGTAGTCAGTGAGTGAGCTGCCGTCCCAGCGAAGTAATCGTCGATCGGTCATGCTGACGATGAGGAGTGATCCGTCGGGCAACCAACCCAACCCGGATGGTTGTCCGGGCACGTCAACCACCTGGGTTTCCACCCCGGACTCGTTAACGGTGAAGACCGCGTGTCGGTAGAAGTCAGAAAACCACAACGTGCCATCGCGCCAGCGGGGTCCTTCACCAAAACGTAATCCGGTGAGTAATACGTCAGATTTCATGACCAAAAACTAGAGGAGTTTGGTAACCAAGACAAGCCGTTTTCGAATAAGCAGTCTTTGTTCCAGTCCTAACGCGTGTCTCGAACGCTCAGGACTAGGTTCTCATCCTATATTTTGGCCATGAGATTCTCACTCTTCGTTCGGACCATTGCGATCGCAAC
>JBDNFV010000222.1:0-5102 GCA_041689635.1 Candidatus Nanopelagicales bacterium
CCTACTTGGGCTGAAAAATTGACCTGGGCCGGCGGAGACGGCAGCTCGCTGCGGGTATACGAGACCGAAATAGGGCGTTTGGGTGGTTTAGCCTGTGGTGAGAACACCAATACTTTGGCCAGGTTTGCCCTACTTGCCCAGGGGGAAAATATTCACACCGCCAACTACATTTCGCTGCCCACAGCTCCCGAAGATTACGACATGGTGGAGGCAATCAAGGTTCGCGCAGCCGCCCATTCATTTGAAGGAAAAGTTTTCACCGTCGTTGCCTGCTCAGCGATCACCCCGGAGATCGTCGACGCGGTTGCCCACGACGCGACCTCCCGGACAATGCTGGAGCGAAAGAACGCCGCTTTTAGTGGAATTTTTGGTCCGGACGGACGGATGATCGGAGACGGTCTCATTGATGAAGAAGGCATTGTTTACGCTGATATTGACCTCAATAAATGCATTCAGCCAAAGCAAATGCACGACATTATCGGTCACTACAACCGTTTTGACGTCTTCCAATTACACGTCAACAAAGCCGAACAACGGGCAATTCACCTGAGCGAAGGAAACTCGCACGTACCGGAATCAATAACAGAGCAACAAAATAAGTACAACATGGAAAACGCCAATACAACAGCGGCCGATACCGCTAATTAACAACCAGGAGAAAAAGCATGCGATTCGTCACCTATTCAACCGACCAGCAAGATGCGCCACGACTCGGGATCATTGTCACCGGGGACATTGTGGTTGATCTGAAACAAGCACTCGCTGGAAAAATTGATGTTCCTGCAACCATGTTGGAATACATCCAGGCTGGCAGGGAATTTCACGCCCAGGTGCTCGCGGATGTGAACTCCATGTCCGAGTTTCCAACCGGGGTGTGCGAACCATTTGCCTCGGTAAATGTTCATGTCCCCTTTCGCCCGGGCAAAGTGATTGGTGTCGGACTGAATTACATTGAGCACGTTGAAGAATCCAGTCGCACCCTGGATACCGATAAGGATCGCCCGACCCGTCCCGTACTTTTCAGCAAGCCAGGAACAGCGATTGTTGGACCAAACCAACCCATTCGCCACAACGCAAAACTCACAGAGCAGCTCGACTGGGAATGTGAATTGGCCGTCGTGATGGGAACACCAGCACGTGGCGTGGCACAAGGCGACGCACTCGATTACGTGTTTGGCTACAGCATTATTAACGACATCAGTGCCCGTGACCAACGTCGATCCGGTCAGTGGTTCTTCTCAAAAGGCCAAGATAGTTACGCACCATTTGGCCCGGTTGTCGTCACCACGGATGAAATTACCGATCCACAAACACTGCAGTTATCACTGACCGTTAATGGCGATCAACGACAAAATGGAAACAGCAAGTACATGTTGTTCCCGGTGGCGACACTCATTGAAGACATCACTTCCGGTGTCACTTTAGAACCGGGAGACGTTATTGCAACCGGTTCACCCCAAGGTGTCGGCGCAGCAATGACTCCGCCCACGTTCCTGCAACCGGGTGATGTTGTCGCGTGCACCATTGAATCAATCGGAACCCTTTCCAACCCGGTCGTGGCGGTCTGACATGAGCGAAACGAAAACAAAATTCCGGGTTGGGCTCATTGTGCCTAGTTCCAATGTGACGATGGAAACTGAAATCCCGGCAATGCTGCATGCTCGTGAGCTTGTGGAACCCGAAAGATTTACCTTTCACTCTTCCCGCATGCGGATGAAGTCGGTGACCAAGGAAGAACTCGAAGCCATGGACAACGAATCGGATCGTTGCGCGGTAGAACTCTCAGATGCAGCCGTTGACGTCATGGGGTACGCCTGTTTGGTAGCGATCATGACTCGCGGAAGTGGCTACCACTGTGTCTCACAGGAGCGACTGAGCAAACTTGCGATTGAGAATGGTTCACCGGCACCGGTCGTGACCAGCGCCGGGGCACTTATTGATGCACTGCAGTTAATGGGTGCGAAAAAAGTGGCGCTGATCGCTCCCTATATGCGCCCACTCACCGAACAGGTGGTGGAGTACATAAATCAATCCGGCTTTACCGTGACGGACTTCATTGCACTGGAGATCGCGAATAACCTTGAGGTTGGGTCACAGGACCCGATGAACCTTGACGCGATTGTGAACGATCTGGACCACAGCGAGGCCGATGTCATTATTTTGTCCGCTTGTGTTCAGATGCCGTCCTTGGAAGCTGTCCAGATAGTCCAAGATCGACTTGGCAAGCCGGTGATTACCGCAGCGATAGCTACCACTTTCTTCCTGCTGAAAGAATTGGGCCTGAAGACCTACGTCCCCAATGCGGGTGAACTGCTGAGCGGCAAGTACTAATCGCTGCGTGGGAGTTTTCTGGATAAAAGTCCGCGCAAACTGGATAGACGGTCTACATTTTCCGACCCATAATAACGGTGGTAACTAGGCGATCTATGGGAGGCAAAATGACAAAGTCAATTGTTGATGGCAAGGATTTCAAGCTCGGGCTTTTTTCGTCGAACTGTTCCTCAGGACTCGCTGTAACAAAAGTCCCCGAACGTTGGACCGGAAACTGGGATGACAATCTGCGGATGGCGCAGATAGCCGATGAAGTCGGGATTGACTTCCTACTTCCCATCGCCCGTTGGATTGGCTACGGTGGTGAAACCAATTTCCACGAGGGAGTACTCGACCCCGTGACCTGGGCAGCGGGTCTGCTTGCTAACACCAAAAGAATTTTTGTATTCTCAACAATTCACACTGCCTTTAATCACCCGATTGTTGCGGCCAAGCAAATGGCGACGGTGGATCAGATCTCAAAAGGTCGGGCCGGAATCAACGTTGTTGCGGGTTGGAATCAACCCGAATACGAAACCTTCGGCATGGATCTCCCGCAATCACACGATGACCGTTACGCACTGGCCCAAGAATGGCTCGACCTGGTGCGCAAGATTTGGACGACCCAAGGAAAATTTGATTGGGATGGCCGGTTCTTTAAATTGCAGCATGTCGAAAGTATGCCCAAGCCTTTTGATGGCCCACTACCGATTCTCAACGCTGGCTCTTCGGTTCAGGGTCGGGACTACGCGGCACGAAATGCAGACTTCGGGTTTACCATTGTTGGTGGTCCAGACGACGGTGCGGAAATTGTTCAGTCCTTCACCAAGATCGCGAATGACACCTATAACCGTAAAATGGGGTACTTCACCCTGGGTCACTGTGTGGTTCGTCCCACTCGCAAAGAAGCCGATGAATACCTGAACTACTACGCGAATGAGAATGCTGACTGGGACGCAGTGGACAATTTGATGCGCCTTCAAGGGATGCATGCGCAGTCGTTTACCCCAGAAATGCTTGAGATGTTCCGCGGCCGATTCGCTGCCGGTCACGGTACCTGCCCGATCATTGGCACCCCGGATGAAGTAGCCGATGAGATCGAACGTTTTGCCAAAGCCGGATTTGGTGGAATGACGTTGGCGTTTTTGAACTACGCTGATGAACTGCCGTACTTCGCGCAAGAGGTTCTTCCGCGACTAGAAGCCAAGGGTGTGCGTCTGCCACGTTAGGGCAGAAAATGCACCACGATTCAAGCAAGGGACGGTAGAGATGACACGGCGGCGAGAATTTATTCCACGCGACGTGGGGAATGTTTATCCAATTCTCGGAGCACTCGTTGTCCCCCGTCCCATTGCTTGGGTCAGTTCCACCAGCGCGCAGGGCGTTGACAACTTGGCGCCACATTCCTTTTTCCAAATTGTGAGTACATCTCCCCCGGTTGTCATGATTAGTTCGATGGGGGAAAAAGACACAACTCGCAACATTAGGCACAGCGGCGAGTTCGTGGTGTGCGGTACGCCCGCCCATCTAATTGATCAGGTGAACTTGACCGGGGTGGAGTTCCCGCCGGACGTGAGTGAATTTGATGAACTGGGCCTGGTCCGTGAACCGAGTAAATTGGTTGGGCCGCCCCGAGTGCGAGATTCCCCGTATGCATTGGAGTGCACCTTGAGGGAGGTCACCACACTGGGGAACGGCGTCTTAGTTTTCGGTGAGGTCCGCCTGATTGCCATTGCCGAAGACGTGCTCGTGAACGACCGGATTGACAACGTGAAACTTGACTTGGTGTCCAGACTGGGTGGCAACGAGTGGGGTCACAATGGGCCCGTCACCGAGTTGGCGAGGGTTCCTTTGGGCAAATACCAACGGGATAACCCCACTAGATCGGGATCGTGAACCGATCTCACCGTTGAGGTTGCGTAAATAATATTATTCCGTAATATTTGCGATAGTCAAAAAAGCGCTATACCGCATAGAAACCGAAAACTTTTTCTTGGAGGAAAAATGAGAATCGCTGTCATTGGTGGAGGACCCGCAGGGTTGTATTTCTCGAGTCTGATTAAGCAACTTAATCCGGCAGCCGATATCACCGTCTGGGAACGAAATGCACCCGATGACACATTTGGTTTCGGAGTTGTTTTTAGCGATCAAACCCTCAGCGGGATCAAGGCATCAGACCGTTCCGTTTTTGATGACATGGGAGGTTCGTTCGCGTACTGGAACGACGTTGATGTTGATCTCAATGGAACAACGGTGACCGTGGGTGGCAACGGTTTCGCCGCCATGAGTCGCAAGGAACTACTTAATGTGCTGCAGAGGCGGGCACTGAGTCACGGCGTTCCCGTGCACTTCCAAACGGAGGCGCCACCGGTTGAAGAATTGATGGAGAATTACGACCTGGTCATTGCCTGTGATGGGATCGGTAGCCCGATCAGGGAAAAATTTGCTGACCATTTTGGAACGACGACTGATCCGCGTGCGTGTAAGTACATGTGGTTGGGAACCGACAAAGTATTTGAAGCATTTGAATTTATTGTCCGCGACACTCCAAACGGCGTCATTCAAGTTCACGCGTACCCGATGGACGCGCACAAGAGCACCTTCATTGTCGAGATGCACGAAGATGTGTGGCGTGCCGGTGGATTTGACACGGTTGATCCGAGCACCCTCCCACCGGGCGTCAGTGACGAGGAAAGTATTTCGCGCCTGCGTGAAATTTTCGCAGATGTACTCGACGGTCACGAACTGATCGCCAATAACAGTAAATGGATCGAATTCCGGGTGATCCGCAA
>JBDNFV010000223.1:0-2085 GCA_041689635.1 Candidatus Nanopelagicales bacterium
CGGTTGCCTTTCCAATTTTTAATATCAACTTCTCGATGCCCGATATTGAAATCACCACACACCAGCACTTCACGTCCGCTGCGCTTGGCCGATCCGGCCAAAGTTGCCAAGCGCTTGTCAACCCCCTGAAGGAATGCAAACTTGGCAATCTGCTTGGGAGTGTCGACTTCACCGGAGTGGATATAGGTGGACACAACGGTCACCGGACCAACCCCGGAATCAAAGTCGCATTCAATCCAACGACCCTGACCGTTGATGTCGGCCACTTTGACGTCGATGCGAACGGCGCTGGGTAATTCACGTGACAACACGGCAACGCCGGCACGGCCAAGCTCTGGGGCAGGGGCGTGATTAACCTGCCACTGCGAGAGTGCCGATGAACCCAAGACTTCCAACAACTGGTCGGTGGTGGCGCGCACTTCCTGCAAACAAATCACGTCAGCACCGCTGTCAGCAAGCCACTCCAACCCGCCCCGGCGTGCGGTTGCCCGGATCCCGTTGACGTTGGCCGTGACGACTCGAAGGCTCACAGGTCACCCACAGTCATGTCACTCGCTTGCTTCATGGCCTGAACTAAAGCCTCTGGTGGTTGCGCCCCCGAAAGTCCCACCCGCTCATTGAACACGAAGAACGGAACGCCGGTTGCGCCAATGTCACGCGCATTACGTTCATCGGCCCGCACGACATCAAGAAATGCATCACCGTTCAATACCCTATGAACAGCTTTGGCCGCCATCCCGGTGTCAACGGCCAACTCCGTCAATACTGCATGATCGCTCATACACAATCCATCACGCAAAGCTCCCATGGCAAACCGCGTTGCCATTAAGCCCCCTAAAGTCAGATCCCGGTCGGAGGCGGCTTGGATGAGTCGATGCGCATCCAGGGTTGAGGTTGGTAGTTGGTCCCGCAGGTTAAACACGATTCCCAGATCTGCTGCGCGCTGGGTCATGGAGTCCACCATTGCATCCGCATCGGTTTCACTCATGCGGTATTTAGCGGCAAGTGTCTCCACCATGGTTGTTGAGCACTGGGCTAATGCATTGGGATCCAGTTCAAATGCCCGCCAACGAATTTCAACTTCAATACCCGAGCTTTCAATTGCCTGATCCAAGTGCGCTTTTCCGATCATGCACCACGGGCACACAATGTCTGACCAGAGATCAACGCGCACCACTTCGTTCATCGTGAATCTTTAGCCGCGCGTTTTTTCTCCAATGCAATAAATGTTAGGGCCTCACTGACCGCACCCGAGGCCGCAAAAAGCGCCATTGCGAACCCACGTTTATACGACACTCGCCCGGATGTCGCCGCGAGCACGAATGCCACAACATCGGTTGAATCACTAATCGCCTGGGCTAAAATCCAACCCGAGGGATCCTCCTTGCTGTGCCAAGCCCTGATCGCCCCCACTCCAATCGCGATCTCACGAGCACCGGCAAGCCGGGTCAACCAGCGAGATTGCGCGGCGACCTCGGGGTCAATCCCCAAACCGCGAGCCAAACCGTCGGGGGCAAAAACCAAGCCCGCGCCAATGAAAATCCGGCCTGCTCCCAAAATCGGGAATAACGATGGGGGGACTGCGCCAGGCGTCGTGGTCATGCTTGAGGTTAGTACGCGACCTGCCCACGCGCACCAGCAGCAATTCGTTCCCAAAATGACACCCCATGCGGTTTACTTGCGCCCATGACCTCATTTCGCGCCGTCCGTCTTGCCCAACGTCCAACCGGAGTCCCCAGTATCGACACGTGGGCAATCCAGATCGAGGAACTCCCCGCACTTGCCCCCGGTGAATTCGCGGTCCGCGTTGAATACATCTCCCTTGACCCGGCAATGCGCGGCTGGCTCGACGACCGCCAGTCCTATCTGCCCCCCGTTGAAATTGGCGCAATCATGCGTGCCGGCTCGGTCGGAACGATCACCGAGTCGTTGCATCCCCATTTCCCCGTGGGTGCTCACGTAGTCGGAACATTTGGCGCCACTGAAATAGCAATTTCTGATGGCTCGGGCGTGAACATCGTCAATCCAGAGCTAGCCCCGCTCTCCTACTTCCTTGGCGCATTGGGCATGACCGGCATGACCGCC
>JBDNFV010000224.1:0-1309 GCA_041689635.1 Candidatus Nanopelagicales bacterium
GTGATCTCGGTGCCCTCAGTAACCGGCTTTGGCAACAGGATTACCTGTGTTCCCCCTTGAAGGTCCAACCCCAACCGAATCGTGTTCCCCGTTCCGGGAAAAAACGCCCACACACTAAAACCAATGAGAATAACAACTAAGAGTGTGAGCAGGCGCCAAGGGCGCGTTTTTGCTGTTGTTGCCACGTGACTCCTTTATCGATTGATTCGCTTTGGTTGGGTAAACCTGGATCGCAGCGAAGGATCACTCCGGCGCGAGGAGCGAAATCTACTCCGAGTCATTCACGGGGGTCGTCGTTGGGTAGATAACCTTCGAGACCGCCGACGGGAGGATCCGAATCACAATTCCAGGAGCTATTTCAAGGCTGAGTTCGGTATCGCTGGCCTCACGAACCGTGCCGAAGATTCCAGCGGTCGTCATAATCTCAGTTCCAGGAGCAACCGCGCTCACCATTTCCGCATGCTTCTTTTGACGATTCTTTTGCGGCCGGATTAGCAAGAAATAAAAAGCGACGACAAGCAGAAGTATCGGTGCAAGGCTCAGAACGTCCATGAATCTCCTCAATGTTTGATGTGGCGTCCACGATTGACCCGGTGACAACCTGCATTAGTCGTAGAAGGCTACCCGCTGGTTAACAATCACCCCGTTACAGGGGCATTTCAAAACTTTCTTGGCCGGTCGGATCTTTCGGAGAACCGACGACACCGAGGTGTTTCCAGGCGGCGGCGGTAGCAACTCGGCCCCGCGGGGTCCGCGAGAGAAGCCCCAACCTCACGAGAAAAGGTTCACAGACTGATTCAACGGTTTCAGGCTCCTCAGCGACGGCAACGGCCAGTGTTGACAGCCCTACCGGTCCGCCATCGAAACGATTGATGAGTACGTCAAGGATCGCCCGATCAATGCGATCTAAACCCAATGCGTCGACCTCGTAGAGTTCCAGGGCACTTCGAGTGGCGTCCAGGTCAACTACTCCGCTTCCATGGACTTGGGCCCAATCTCGGACCCGGCGCAAAAGTCGATTCGCAATTCGTGGCGTCCCACGGCAACGACCGGCTAACTCGGCGGCACCGTCAGGGGTGAGTTCCACGCCGAGCAGCGAGGCGCTTCGAACAATAATGGTGGCCAAATCAGCACTTTCATAGAAGTCCAGGTGCGCGGTAAATCCAAATCGATCACGCAGCGGAGATGGCAGTAGTCCCGCGCGGGTTGTTGCGCCAACCAAGGTAAACGGCGCGATATCAATGGGTATCGCCATTGCCCCAGGACCTTTACCCACCATCACGTCGACGCGAAAGTCTTCCATCGCCAA
>JBDNFV010000225.1:0-1070 GCA_041689635.1 Candidatus Nanopelagicales bacterium
AGTGTCGACGCGGCTCAAAAACTTTTGTGGGTTTACGTCTGGGCTGCGGTGCGAGATGTTGATGCGAGGGACAAAGATGCCCTGCGAACTAATCTGCGTACAACTCGCGTGGATTCAACACTTGAGCGAGAAGTGCGTGCCTTAGCAGCTGGGTTAGCAAAGGCAGACCTTGCCAACACATTGAATGCCGTCAATCCAGATAGCAGTGCTCTTTCCGAAAGGTGCGCCACCTATCTGGTGAACGGACAAGGAAAATTTGTTCGGGAGCAATGCCTGGCTTAAACGAAACGGTTTTGGGACTCGGTGGCGCTTGGACTATTTAGTGTGACACAACCTCCAAGCGTCACAACTCAATGACCGAGGACACCCTTTTTGAATCCGATTGGATCTAATCCGGCGCCAGACTCACCTAGAGTCATGCCACAGGGGAGTTCATTGGTGTCGAAGCCGCCAACATTCGCGGTCTTTGACGTCTCCCCGGTGGTGGAATGTCGTACTACCTGGGGGAGGGCGGTGGTAATTGAGATCGTTCGCTTTGATACGACAGCTTTTTGTGAGGGGCAGGATTTGCATGGTATTAAATATTTCTTAGCGGATCCATACGGCACTGCTGTTGAGCTGAGTCCCATCTCCAGTCATAACGGAAGCGACCGATATTTCGCTAACTTCACCGCGACGACGCAGGGTAAGTGGAGTTTTAGCATTATGGCGCGGGGTGATTCACTCGATACGTTGCGGCGTCGGGACGGGAAACATTTCACGGGTAAAATACGTGTGGGACGTCGTGATTTGCGAGTCTGGTTGCATATTAATTAAAGTCCACTGAGAAGCTTATTGATTTCGGCGGGTCAGTCGCGATTATGAAGCCGATAAAAATTCCGAGTCACCTGGTGGCTCTTCAATTCCGTCCTGATCCGCATCGGCACAACTCTCGAAAAAAATGGCCCCAAACATGAAAGCTATCAACAGTCCGATTAAGACTGTCAACTCGTCCACAATGTCCAAACTGGAATGGGACAAAAAGCACAGAATCGTTAATGTTTCGAATGCTTAATTCGTTTGCCGTGTCG
>JBDNFV010000226.1:0-7669 GCA_041689635.1 Candidatus Nanopelagicales bacterium
ACCTAAAATAATTGGTCGCAGCATTTTCCTTGGTCAAAGGTAGCCTGCGCGAGTTGCGCGGCGGATCCGTCGAACACCGCAACACGATCATCAAAGCCGTTGTTCATCAACCCTGCTTGCCAATATGTGGGAAATGTGTCCAGGCAATAGGCTGTACCGGTGAGTAAAACGGTCGAGCGCGATGCACCTGATCAAGATATTCGCCCGCACATCCAAACCAGCATTGACCGGTTCCTTGCCAGCCAGAAGCCCATTCTCGCGGCCATTGGAGCGGAAACCCTTCCGCTGTGGGAAAGCGCCAATACACTCCTCAACGGTGGAAAACGATTGCGTTCCCTGTTCTGTTACTCGGGTTGGCGTGCCGCCTTTGGCGATTCGAGCCACCGAGCCGAGGTCATCACCGCAGCGAGTTCCCTTGAGTTCCTGCAAGCCTGCGCTTTAATCCACGACGATGTCATGGATGGCTCCGATACCCGGCGTGGACTCCCCGCGGCCCACCGCCAATTCGCCAGCATGCATCGAGGCAATCAGTGGCTGGGGATCCCCGATCGTTTTGGTGAGGGTGCGGCGATTCTGCTGGGGGACCTGTGTCTGTCCTGGGCCGACCAGCTTTTACTCACGAGTGGGCTTCCCGCCAAGAATCTCACTGCCGCCAAGAACGTGTATGACGAAATGCGAACCGAACTCATGGCTGGGCAGTACCTTGACCTTTTGGAGCAGGCGCGCGGCGGCGGTTCGGTGGAGCGGGCCTTACGAGTTGTTCGATACAAGTCAGCAAAGTACACGATTGAACGTCCACTTCATATCGGTGCGGCGTTGGCGCTTGCCCCACAAGAAGTTTTCAATGCCTATAGCGGATACGGCCTACCACTTGGTGAAGCATTCCAATTGCGCGACGACATTCTCGGGGTATTCGGTGACCCGGAGGTCACCGGAAAGCCGGCGGGTGACGACTTGCGTGAAGGAAAGCGAACCGTTCTCATTGCAATCGCAACCGAACGAGCACATCCACAACAACTCAAATCACTACATAAACTCCTCGGCGACGAACACCTGTCACTCGCAGGCATCGAGACCCTACGGGAAATCATTAGTGAGACGAAAGCACTCGATTACACCGAGAACTTGATTACCCGGTTGCTCGAAGAATCACTGGCGGTGTTAGCCGCCGCGCCACTTGATCCACCTGCCGTCATCGCACTTAACGACCTTGCCCACAAAGCCGTTCAAAGGAGTCAATAAAGACATGTCCAACTCATTCATCAGCCGGCTACTGCCGACCCAGCGCACCGTCACCGGACCGACGGACAACGTGATCGTGGTCGGAGCCGGCCTGGCCGGGCTCTCTGCAGCGATGCGTCTTGCTGGCGCTGGGCGCACCGTCACCATTCTCGAACGCGAAGCTATTCCCGGCGGTCGCGCCGGACGAATTGAATTGAAGTCAGAAAGCGGCACCTACCACGCCGACACCGGTCCTAGCGTTTTGACCATGCCGGACCTTATTGCCGACTGCTTTGATTCACTGGGTGAAAACATGGACGACTGGCTTTCCCTGGAACCAGTTTCCCCGCTATACCGGGCCTTCTATGCCGATGGATCCGTGCTCAACGTTTACAGTGATGTGGATCAAATGGCTCAGGAAATCTCTGAGGTAATCGGGCACGAAGAGGCCCAAGGATTCCGCAAATATGTGGAATTCGTTTCAAAGCTCTACAAATACGAAATGAATGATTTCATCGATCGCAATATTGATTCACCCCTTGACTTACTGACACCAAATTTAGCTAAACTTTTCGCCATTGGTGGGTTCCGGAAGTTGACGCCAAAAGTTCGTCAATACATGAAGGATCCCCGTACCGAACGCATCTACTCATTCCAAGCAATGTATGCCGGTCTGTCCCCCTACGACGCACTCGCAATATACGCGGTGATCGCTTACATGGATTCGGTCGCTGGAGTCTTTTTCCCGAAAGGTGGCATGCACGCCGTTCCTAAAGCAATGGCGGCAGCACTGGAAAAACATGGTGTGACCATTAAATACAACACGACCGTGGAGTCGGTCGTTCATAGCGGTGGTCGGGCATCGGGCGTACTCACCACTGACGGTGAATTCATGGAGGCCGACGTGGTCGTTCTCAACCCCGATCTTCCCGTTGCGTACCGCGAGCTCATCGGCTCCGAACCGTGGTCGGTTAAGCGGCTCAACTACTCACCATCCGCCTTTGTGATAATTGCCGGTTCAACGCAAAAATATTCTAAAATTTCCCATCACAATATTCACTTCGGCAAGTCGTGGAAAAACGTTTTCACCGAGTTGATTGATGAGAAAAAATTGATGACCGACCCCAGTATTTTGGTAACGAACTCGAGCTTTTCTGATCCAAGTTTGGCTCCCGAGGGCAGGGAGCTCTACTACATCCTGTTCCCCACCCCCAATCTTGATGCACCCATCGACTGGAAAGAAATTGGTCCGCGTTACCGCGACGAGTGCTACCGAGTGCTGGAGGAACGCGGTTATGTGGGTCTGCGTGATTCAATCGAAGTCGACAACATTACGACCCCCCAGGATTGGGCCGACCGCGGAATGGAACGCGGTGCTCCCTTTGCTTCGGCCCACTCATTTGGTCAAACGGGCCCATTCCGCCCGGGCAACATGTGGGGTGAAAACGTGGTGTTCACCGGATCGGGAACCCAACCCGGCGTTGGTGTCCCCATGGTGTTGATCTCAGGACGGCTAGCAGCCGAACGTATTACCGGTAAGGACCACAAGTACGTTTCACGGGCGACGAGGTGAATCGACTGCACGCGAAGGAATACCAAGAGGCCGGAATCACCGATCCGGATCTCATTGCTTCCTATGAAGTGTGTCGGGAACTGAATGCATCACACGGCAAAACGTATTATCTTGCAACGCTTTTACTCCCACCGGGTAAACGCCCCTACGTTCACGCCCTCTACGGATTCGCCCGCTACGCAGACGAAATTGTTGACGACCTCGACTCAACCCTGAGTGATCAAGAAAAAGCCGACTGGCTGAAAACGTGGGGTGAGGCGTTTATGGCCGACGTGCAAAGCGGTGAATCAACTGATCCGGTGTGCCGCGCGGTTGTGCATACGGTTCGACGCTGGGATATCCCACTTGATCTCTTTGACGCTTTTTTGCATTCCATGACCATGGATCTCACGGTCACCGAATACAAGACATTCGATGACCTCTACGAGTACGTGTACGGATCGGCTGCCGTGATCGGACTGCAAATGCTGCCCATCTTGGAGCCGACCGACCCAAAAGCCTTTGAATGCGCCAAGGACCTTGGGGTTGCCTTCCAATTGGCGAACTTCATCCGCGATGTCAATGAAGACCTTGATCGCGGCCGCGTTTATCTTCCCCTTGACGAACTTGAAAGATTTGGGGTCACCCGAGCCGACCTCGAAAAACGTGAACTAACGGAAAACATCAAGGCGGCACTGCGCCACCAAATCGATCGAGTCCGCAGACTCGACGAGCAATCACGCGCCGGTATCGACATGCTGCACCCGTCCTCGCGCGACTGCATTAACGCCGCCCGAATCCTGTACTGCGGGATCGCCAACAAAGTTGAAGAAATCGATTTTGAAGTATTCAAAAAACGTGCCCGCGTTTCCCCACGAACAAAGTTCTGGGTCGCTTTTCCGGCCTGGCGTCATGCCCGCAAGGCCCGGCGCACATTCGGTTCAGGACACGTCCAAGGACTCAATTCAACTCTTTCATAATCAGTCGCGCTCCCTCAATTGACAATGTCAGCCAGGTCAGTGGCTGATCATTCAGTGCGATTACCCAAGGCCTGCCATCGGGATAGGCACGCAGCGAGGGTTGTGGCGTTACTACGTCTCCGAAAGCAATATCGATGTGTACCGGTAATTCAGCACCAACTAATTACCTGTGGATTCGGTGCAAGAAACCGAACAAAATTTGAATCGAAAAGGAGCGCCCCTTAAAGAGGAATAATTTTGAAGTCGTGCGCGTACAGTTTCAGCTCAGTAAAAACCTGTCAGATCAGTGATTCACGACCAGACCACGCGACATTCACCATTCGAGTTTGCTCCTCCGCCGCCCGAATTTCACCCATCGTTATCCAGCGGGAATCCCGGCCAACTCTAAGAGCCTGGAGAGCGACATCTGTTCCAATTTTATTTTGAAACGTGAATGAGTCTGCGAGGCTGCGGGCAGAATCCGTAACGGTGAACGCTAACCCGTTCACATCAGATTCAATTATTCCCGTGGTGAAGAGATGCTCAATTATGCGGATGACACAAAATGGTGGAAACCCAATAGTGGGTTTCAGTACTTTCTCTCTCCCACGGGAATCCAGATTAGAAAAACTGTGAACCACAGCTTTATCGATGCCTCTTGCGCCAGATCGGCGGCCCTGAAGTGGGCGTGCGTTCAACTCCCCTTCTACCCCAAAACACCCATAGGCTGAGTGAGAGCAGAATCAAGGAGAAACCAAAGAGAAGGTCTTCTACGGGTGCAAATGCTATCCGTCCGTCGCCGATAAAAGCCGGCGCCGAATCTGCCGGTGACGTCCCGCCAATGATGGCCGCTCCATCGTATTTCACAATTTGCGTGCCGGTAAATAAACCGTTGGTCACAAGCTGGAAAAAAACGATGATGGCGTACGACGCCCAGAAGATCAGCCTGGTAACCATCCGGGTTTTAAAGGCGAAGAGGTCAAGGAGGACAGCGATTGCGACAGCCATTACTCCGATTGCCGTGTAGGTCATCCGGACTCATCTCCAACCAGCCAGCGCGATGATCGTGTTCCCTTGACACTACGGACCGCCTCCAACGTGAGAATGGAAGCAAATGGAATGACGATAAAAAAGAGAAGTTCGTCGAGCGGAATGTTAGCGGGCAGATACACCCCGAGGATTCGCGACTCGTCGAAATACCAGTGCCCTTGACTGATCGCGTACGCGTCCCAGATCAAGAAAGGCAGTAGCACTGGCCCAATAGCGAGTAAGAGTCGTTTGGGTCTGCGCAAAACTCGACTACGAAGAAACACTTCTAGCCAAATGGATCCCAGGATCACAAATACCAAAACTGACACATAACTCCAGCGGCCAAAATCCATGAAATCTCCCACTGGACCATACTTGCCTACTATGAGTTTTGGACACTTCGCGGATCCCCTTTCAAGGGCACGAAATACGTACCGCGTTGCCGTGCTCGGCGCTGAAAGCTCGGGTAAAACAACGCTGGCCACTGGATTAACCGCGGCATTATGTGAGTTGGGTTACAACGCCGGACTGGTGCCCGAGTATTTGCGGACCTGGTGCCAAGAAAATGCCCGGTTGCCCGATTTCGTCGATCAAGATGTGGTCCTGGCGGGTCAACTCGCATCTGAAGAGACCGCGGCAGCTCGATATGACGTTCTAGTGTGCGATCCAGCAGCAATCACGACAGGTTTTTACTCGCGTATTTACTTTAAATCGGATCGACACTTACAAGGGGAATTATTGGATCGATACGACCACGTTTTCCTCTGTGATATTGATTTTCCGTGGCAGCCCGACCCCCTGCGCGAAAGCGACGCGGCCCGCGCGCAAATGCAGTCATTGATCGTGACGTATCTCACCAATGTTCGCGGCTCAACCCACCCCGCCATCCCGACTCTGTCCGGGAGTGCATCACAACGCTTGTCGAGTGCATTAGATCACCTCAACCTGGCCGAATCAGCGCCGTGAGGCCACGGTTGGGGGCAAAGCGTGTCACCCCATTTCCCCTATAGATTCCACCTAGACTCAGGGGAATGGATTCCTCTGCTACCGGTGGCCTTGTTGGCCAAACCCTGGATCAGCGGTACGAAGTCACATCTCTACTCGCCCGGGGCGGGATGGCAACCGTTTACCTTGCAACCGACCTTCGGCTAGATCGGGTCGTTGCCCTCAAAGTTATGCATCCGCATCTGGCAAGTGATCCGGGTTTCGTGGCCCGTTTCCAACGCGAAGCCCGCAGCGCCGCTCGACTGTCCCATCCACACGTGGTCGGGGTCTACGACCAAGGGAGTTCAGCGGGTCACGTCTATTTGGCCATGGAATATTTACCGGGCCGCACCCTACGTGATGTACTCGATGAATACGGCCCCCTGAGCACCGAGCAGGCTCTTGTTCTTCTTGACCCGGTGATTGAAGCTCTCACGGCGGCGCACGCCGCTGGATTCGTACACCGCGATATTAAGCCCGAAAATGTTTTGATCTCCGATGACGGACGAGTCAAGGTTGCCGACTTTGGGTTAGCCCGAGCATTTACGACAACGGATTCCACTCACACGACCGGCATGATCATTGGCACGGTGAGTTACCTCTCCCCCGAACAGGTTGAACACGGCGACGCGGATGCGCGCTCAGATATTTACTCAACCGGAATTCTTTTTTTTGAGATGATCACCGGCTCCGTCCCCCACTCGGGTGAGAGTCCGCTCTCAGTCGCCTACAAGCACGTGAATTCAGATGTTCCACCTCCATCAAGTGTCCGAAGTGGGATTCCCTCTGAGGCTGATGCGCTAGTCCTTTCAGCAACCAAACGTGATCCCGATTTGCGGTACCAAACTGCTCAGGATTTCTTGGCCGATGTTCGTCGAGTCCGTAAATCGCTACCGGCTCCTCAACCGTTCGTTGACGTCAAAAGCACCCTCGTCGTTGACCGCAAAGAATTTGAGGCGCTCGCCAAAACCAAAAGAACAACGGATCAAAGTTTTCGACCAAAAGATTTTCCGCAGCGTGAAAAAAAGCGGAGGGGGCTGTGGTTTGTTATCGCACTCGTGATCGGCGTTCTCCTCGCAGGACTTGGCGGCTGGTGGTTGGCCGTGGGGCCCGGTCACAATGTTGATACGCCAAACCTTGTTGGTAAGACCCTTGAACAAGCTCAAGGTGTACTCCTGGCGACGCCAGAGACCGAAGGTCTAACACTTGCAGCAGGTGACCCTGTCTACAGCGAAACCATTCCATTGGGCCAGATTGTGGCGACTGATCCGCAACCGGGCGTTGGAATAAACCCCAGCGGCGCCATCTTTGCAAGTATTTCCCAAGGTCCAGAGCGTTATCTCGTGCCGGACGTTGCGGGAATGACTGCGCAGGCGGCAAGTGCAGCGATCACCTCTGCAAACCTCACACTGGGTGGTCGGACCGAAGCCTTTGACGACAATGTCGCCTTGGGTCAGGTCGCCAAGACCTCACCCAGAATTGGCAGTGAACTCAAGCCCGGCGAGCGCGTTGACCTGGTGGTTTCAAAAGGTCCCAAACCAATAGACATTCCCAACGTGGTCGGTCAAAAAATCAAGACCGTTGAATCTAATTTTAATGATCTTGGACTCAAAATTGACCGCAGCAATGTGTTCTCTGACACGGTGGAGAAGTTCACGGTAATGTCCATCCAACCCAAAGCCGGTACCACCGTTGCTTCAGGCAGCACGGTAGAACTGGTCGTGTCCAAGGGGCCACCACCGGTGCCTGTTCCCAACCTGGTCGACATGCCACGCAAGAAGGCCATCAAAACCCTCGAAAAAATAGGGTTGCGCGCGCAGGTAGAAGTGGGCACCGTCGCACCACTGAATCGAGTTATTAGTCAAAGTCCCGCTGCTGGCACCGAAATCCCAAGGGGCTCCACCGTGACAATCAGAATCATTTA
>JBDNFV010000227.1:0-7055 GCA_041689635.1 Candidatus Nanopelagicales bacterium
ACTGCCCGGCGAGAATGATGTGCCCG
The DNA here is from genome assembly GCA_041689635.1 of Candidatus Nanopelagicales bacterium. Taxonomy (GTDB): domain Bacteria; phylum Actinomycetota; class Actinomycetes; order S36-B12; family S36-B12; genus UBA4592. The sequence goes on from JBDNFV010000227.1 coordinate 27, forward strand.
GAAAGTTCGGGCGAGTCCTGCGAAACTCGTGTGGTTAACTCTTCGATGGAACCAGCGGCGCTGAGATCTGAAGAAGCGAGAGCGATGTGCTCAATCATTTCCGGTCCTCCCGTAAATTCAGCGCTGGTGACCGCCGCCCGCATGGACAGTTTGGCTTCCGACTTTGCCTTGCGGATCATGCGCAGGGCATCTGTTGCCGTTGAAAGTAGGGCCACTTCCCCTCGGGGTGAGAGCGCGCGCAGGCTTTCACTCTCTGGCCAGCGACTGGTGTGAATGGAGTTGTCGTTGAACCACGACCAGGTTTCTTCGGTGGTGAACGGTAGAAATGGTGCAAAGAGCCGCAGGAGGGTGTCCAGGGTGACCAGCAGGGTTGCTCGTGCGCTTTGGGTGTTGACGCCGCTCGTTTCTCCGTATGCACGCTCCTTGACGAGTTCAACGTAGTCGTCGGTGAATTCCCAAAAGAATGACTCGGTGACATCAAGTGCCTTTGCGTAGTTGAAGTCTTCAAACGCTTTCGTCGCGCTCTCTACCGTCTGGGCCAGCTTTGCCAGCAGGGCCTGATCAACCGGTTCAGACACCGCCTCGGCGGTAATGCTTGCTCGGTCTTGATCGCTGGAAAGCGCCGAGAGCGTGAGGGCGAACTTGCTGGCGTTGAGCAATTTAATTGCCAAGCGTCGACCAATTTTCATTTGGCCAACATCAAATGCCGTGTCGGCTCCTGGGCGACCCGAAGCGGCCCAGTAACGAACCGCATCCGAGCTGTACTCGTCGAGCAGGTCCATGGGGGTTACCACATTGCCCTTGGATTTACTCATTTTCTTGCGATCCGGGTCCAAGATCCACCCGGAGATTGCGGCATGCTGCCACGGAAGTACCTGATTTTCCAGATCAGCGCGAACAACGGAAGAAAACAGCCAGGTGCGAATGATTTCGTGTGCTTGTGGCCGCATGTCCATCGGGAATACCCGCTCAAAAAGGTCGGGGTCCCGCTCCCAGCCGCCCGCGATCTGGGGAGTGAGTGAACTTGTTGCCCAGGTGTCCATGACGTCGGGGTCACCGGTGAAGCCACCTGGCTGGTTGCGTTGATCTTCGGTGTAACCGGTGGGGACGTCACTACTGGGATCAATTGGCAACGACGCTTCGCTGGGCACGAGAACCTGTTCGTAGTCGGGATTGGCGTCGGTGTCGAGTGCGTACCAGACGGGAACGGGAACCCCGAAGAATCTTTGACGAGAAATTAACCAGTCGCCGTTGAGACCCTCAACCCAGTTTTCATAGCGAACCAACATGTGGGGTGGATGCCAGATGATGTCTCGACCGCGCGCAAGGAGTTCATCACGCAATTTGGGGTCGCGGCCACCGTTGGCGATATACCACTGGCGGGTCGTCACAATTTCTAACGGCTTATCGCCCTTTTCGAAGAATTTCACCGGATGGGTAATCGCCTTCGGTTCACCGACCAGGTCACCGGATTCTCGTAGAACTTCCACCATGCGTTGTTTGGCGGTGAAACTTGTGACGCCGGCAATTGCAGCAAAGCGTTCCTTACCCGAGCGGGTGGTGATCCATGGTGGGGTTTCGGAGGTAATGCGACCATCCCAGCCAAGAATTGGCCGCGTAGGTAGCTGTAATTCGCGCCACCAGGTGACGTCGGCGAGATCACCGAAAGTGCAGACCATGGCAATGCCCGATCCTTTTTCCGGGTCGGCGAGAGTATGGGCCAGCACGGGAACTTCAACACCAAAGACCGGGGTGACAACGTTGGTGCCAAACAGTGGTTGGTAGCGGGGATCGTCTGGGTGCGCAACGAGGGCGACGCAGGCCGCGAGGAGTTCTGGCCGGGTAGTTTCAATGAAGACGGTGTTCGCGGGATTTTCCGTTGGTGCGAAACCGATCCGGTGAGAGGCGCCGGGAACTTCTCGGTCTTCGAGTTCGGCTTGGGCCACTGCGGTACGGAAAGTTACATCCCACAGTGTTGGTGCTTCAGACTGATAGGCCTCGCCGCGGGCAAGATTTCGCAGGAAAGCCAGTTGGCTTACGCGTTGGGCATTTTTGTCAATTGTTTGGTAAGTCTGCGCCCAGTCAATGGACAGTCCCATCCGACGCCAGAGGTCTTCAAAGACAACTTCATCTTCAATTGTTAATTGTTCACACAACTCAATGAAGTTCTTGCGAGAGATCGGCTCTTGTTTCTTGGCATCGGGCTTGGCCGGTGGCGTGTAGTCCACGACGTATGGCAAACTCGGATCGCAGCGAACACCAAAATAATTTTGAACCCGGCGCTCCGTTGGGAGCCCGTTGTCATCCCAGCCCATCGGGTAAAAAACTTCGAAGCCGCGCATGCGCTTGTAGCGCGCAATGCAGTCGGTGTGGGTGTAACTGAAAACGTGGCCAACGTGAAGTGAACCGCTGACGGTCGGTGGGGGAGTGTCGATTGAAAAAATTTGATCACGCGTTTTGGTGCGGTCAAATGAGTAGGTGCCGGCGTCCTGCCAGGTCGCGGCCCACTTTTCCTCAATCCCGGCAAGACTAGGTTTTTCCGGGATATTGGCCACTGGGGAATCCGACTTCGACGACATGGTGGCAAAGTCTATTCACCCTCCTAGACTGCGACCGTGGGTATCACGAGCGCGCAGCAATTATGGGATGAACTTGAGTCCCGTTGGCCTGAAAACCTGATCGAACCTTCCTTGGCCCGGATGAGTGCGGTGTCGAATCTGTTGGGAGATCCGCAGTTTACATTTCCGGTGATCCAGGTGGCCGGTACCAACGGCAAAAGTTCGACCGCTCGCATGATCGAATCGATTTTACGTTCATTTGGTCTGCGAACCGGGCTGTACACCTCACCGCATTTGGTCGACCCCACCGAGCGAATTTGTCTTGACGGGGTACCCATTTCGAGTGAGGCGGCGGTTGCGGCCTGGAACGACATTGAGCCGTTTATTTCCTTGGTTGACCACAATTGCGTTGCTGACGGTGGACCGCAGCTCTCATACTTTGAAGCAATGACCGTTTTAGCCTATTCAATTTTTGCTGATTCACCGGTGGACGTGGCAATTATTGAAGTGGGCCTGGGTGGTACCTGGGATGCAACGAGTGTGTGCCGGCCGCAGGTTGCGGTGGTGACTCCCGTTGATCTGGATCACCAGGAGTATTTAGGTGAAACCCTCGTTGAAATCGCAGGGGAAAAAGCCGGAATCGTGGCACACGCCGAAGCCGTTGTCCTTGGTCCCCAGGCGCCGCAAGCAGCCGGAGTATTGATTGCTGCTTGCGCAGCGGTGGAACTGGTACCGGCCCGGTTCGGGGTGGAGTACGGGGTCAACTCACAGGCGCTCGCCGTTGGCGGACAACTGTTGTCCCTCCGTGGCCTGCGTGGTGATTACTCAGATCTATATCTGCCACTGTTTGGCGAGCACCAAGGAAATAACGCAGCCATCGCACTGGCGGCATGTGAGACCTTCTTAGGTTCTGCTCTATTGGCTCCGCTTGACATTGAAATCGTGCGCGAGGGCTTCGCAAAGGTTACCTCGCCCGGGAGACTGGAAATTCTGCGTACAGGTCCGACCGTGCTGGTGGATGCGGCGCACAACCCCCATGGCGCACGCTCACTCGCGGCGGCGTTAGAGACCAGTTTCACCTTTGTTGGGATTGTCGCGGTCATTGGAATGCTGGCGCAAAAAGATGCTGTTGGTTTCCTAGAAGCAATCTCACCCGTCGTCTCCCAGGTTGTGATTACCGAACCGAACTCACCGAGAGCTTTGCCGGCCGGTGAACTTGCTCGGCTAGCCACCGAGGTCCTAGGTGGTGACCGGGTCATTCTTGGTGGTGACCTGATGTCCTCACTGGAAGAGGCAATTGCATTGGCCGATAGTTCAGGTGAATACGGTGGTATCGGGGTTGTTGTCACCGGCTCGGTCGTGCTGGTCGGGGAAGCAATTCAATTGCTCGCTGATAAGGGTTCACAGAAAGTGAAGAAGTAGCGCATGCGGGTTTTAGGGTCAACGGTTCTTTTTCTCGAAGCAATTGTTGTTTTACTTGCGATCCCGATTGCCATCAATGTGTCTAACACGAATGCGACGTTGGCCCTTCTTATTGGAGTTGGGTTAGCCGGGGCGCTTGTTTTAACCGTCGCGGTGATTACCAAACCGGTTGCGATTCCCATTGGCTGGGTGCTTCAAGTGCTTGTGATTTCCTCAGGGATTGTTGTCCCCACCATGTTCTTTGTTGGTGGGCTCTTCGCCTTGTTGTGGTTCTACGCGGTCCGTAACGGGCAGCGAGTTGATCGGGCACGGGAGTTGCCCGAAAGTTAATGCAACGACTCGTCTAGCATCAGTGACGGTAGTTTCCCATACTTCAAGGAGTCATGCAATGTCTGAACGCACGCTTGTTCTTGTCAAACCCGACGGCGTCGCCCGCGGATTAGTCGGCGAAGTTCTTGCTCGAATTGAGCGCAAGGGGTTCACATTTGTAGCGATTGAGTTAATGAACGTCAGTACCGACGTTGCGAAAACTCATTACGGCGAGCATGCTGACAAGCCTTTTTTTGGCGAGTTGGTTGCTTTCATAACCGGTGGTCCACTGGTGGCGGCGGTGATTGAGGGACCCGATGCGATCGTTGCGTGGCGAACCATGATGGGTGCCACCAATCCCATCACCGCGGCACCGGGAACTATTCGCGGAGACTTGGCGAATGAGATGCAAAATAATGTCACCCATGGTTCTGATTCATTAGAGTCCGCCGCTCGCGAAATTGCACTGTTCTTTCCCCACATCTAGGAATTGGTTGGGATCATGAAGGACTTAATCGGCTCGGTTGCTGTCGGTGTCGGGGTGGGAGTTCCCGCAGCGGCTGCGGCGCAGGGTCCAAGTTTGGTTCAATGGCCTGGGAAGGTACGCGAATTTTTCCCCACTGTTTTGGGTTCAACAATCGGACTCGGTCTGGTCGTTGGGTCCCAACTGCCAAACCTTCGTGGCGTCAAAGCATTCGCTGCCGGTCTGGGTGTCGCCGGGATCGGCGCTGTTGGATTCCTCGTTGCTAAAAACAAAATCCGGGAACTCGAAGGGCAGAACGCGCGTATTGATGACTGCTTTGCCCATGCCCCAACAGATCCGCACGTTTCGGGGAGCGATCATTCGGCGGTTGACTACTCGCTACTTGGTCGTGAAGGCGCGCGCTTCATCAATAGCGTGACGACATCTGCGCACGCCGAGCGGTTGGGTGTGAAACGGACCCACGACCCAATTCGTGTTTTTGTCAGTATTGCCAATTCCGATTCGATTTCCTCTCGAGTGTCGCTGGCAATGTCGGAGCTTATTCGCAATAAGGCCTTTGACCGCGCGTATTTATTAATCCAATCTCCGGCGGGTTCAGGTTATGCAAACTCCACCCCCGTTGACGTTGTGGAACTGCTCTCTGGCGGTAATTGTGCGGCGGTTTCGGTGAGTTACGGGTTACTTCCTAGTTTCCTTTCGCTGACCAAAGTGCGGTTGGCAGGTGAGACGCAACTCGAGTTACTCAATGCCATAGACCACGAACTTATTGGTCGTCGCAACAAAGGCAAGCAGGTGCCGAAGATTTTACTATATGGAGAGAGTCTGGGGGCGCGGGTCCAACAGTTCGCGATCCCGCTGGGGTCAAGCGATCTTGACAAATATTGCGTGGATCGGGCCTTGTGGGTGGGAACGCCGGGTGGCCGAATCGCTGACGCCTTCCATCAACTCTGTGACGGCGAGTCGGTAACGGTGGATCGACCCGAGCAAATCCCGGTTGATTCCGATTATCGAGTTTGGTTCCTTGAGCACGACGGCGATCCGGTGGTCCGGTTTCGGCCCGACCTGGCATGGTCCCGGCCCGCGTGGCTGGATCCGGAGTTACCGCTTGGCCGGAATATTCCGGCCGAAATGACCTGGCACGTGGGGGTTACCTGGGCCACCGTGCTCGTGGACACCATTTTTGCCACCAAGGTGAAGCCGGGTGAATTCCACAGTCTGGGTCACGATTATCGGGCGGATCTTGGTGCGGTTTCGACCGCGGCATTCGGTTTTACCGGCATCCTCACGCCGGAGAAGACTGAAAGTCTAGAAATAATTTTGCGGGAAATTGAAGTGGCGCGCGCCAAAAAGTTGGGTGAGGGTTAGGAAGGTCGATCCCGGGGCTACGCTAGGGATTCGCTTCGTGTCACTTCCCCGCCTGATCAATTCCGGCCCGACCATTCCAGACCGATTGGAGGCACCGCGTGAGTTTTGCCGCGAACTCCTCATTTGTGGGTCGAGACATGGCCGTCGACCTGGGAACCGCAAACACGCTCGTGTACGTCCGGGGTCGCGGGATCGTGCTCAATGAACCATCCGTGGTTGCCATTAATAACAACACCGGTGGGATCTTGGCCGTTGGCTCAGAAGCCAAGGAAATGATCGGTCGCACCCCCGGCAACATCGTGGCAATTCGACCCCTCAAGGACGGTGTCATCGCCGACTTCGACACCACCGAGCGCATGCTTCGCTATTTCATCCAAAAAGTGCACCGCAGACGACACTTGGCAAAACCGCGACTGATCATCTGCGTTCCTTCAGGTATTACCGGTGTTGAGCAACGCGCCGTCAAAGACGCCGGTTACGCAGCGGGTGCTCGCAAAGTTTTTATCATTGAAGAACCAATGGCAGCGGCAATCGGCGCCGGACTTCCCGTGCACGAACCAACCGGCAATATGGTGGTTGATATTGGCGGCGGAACCTCTGAGGTTGCCGTCATTTCCCTCGGCGGAATCGTGACCAGCCTCTCGGTCCGCGTTGGTGGAGACGAATTAGACAACGCGATTATTCAATACATTAAAAAAGAGTATTCGCTCCTGCTCGGGGAACGCACCTCTGAAGAAATCAAGATTGCGATTGGCTCTGCGTTCCCGATGCCCGATGAACCACACGCGGAAATTCGTGGACGCGACCTGATCACCGGTTTGCCTCGAACAATTGTTATCTCGGCCGAAGAAATCCGTCGGGCAATAGACGAACCGGTGAATGCAATCGTTG
>JBDNFV010000228.1:0-10775 GCA_041689635.1 Candidatus Nanopelagicales bacterium
AAACCTCGGAGTGTAAATGCACGGACATTAAATATGTCACCGATGGCATATCGCACCTGTAACACGTCCTCCAGCGGCTAAAAGGACTCAGCTTCCGGTGAACGCGAGGGATATAGTTCGACGGTGTCCACATCCAACGGAAAATCAACGAAATCACTTAATAAAAAGTTAGCCAAGATCCGATCTGGTAAATACACCCCAACTGATTTCATTATTGCCGACGCAAAAGATGCCGACATGTCAGTTGGATTGATGGCTCCCGCTCCTCAGGCTGGCAATGAGATCGGCGCCTCGGGGCCCGGCATCTACCGAAGCCGACAGGAATACCTGGGCGATATGACAACAATGATCGAGTGCGGCCACATTGACATTATGCTGACGTCGGCTGCAAATGGTGAAGTCCTTTCTCAGAAGCCTGCGCATATCGGGAAAGTGACGTTAGCGGTACGCGGCAATGACACGACCGATATGTGGAATCCCCGCGGCGGAAGTTACTTGACCTCCCCGTCTCGTCCCTTTCAAAGCGTCAACCTCACGGCGGTCAGGAAATATTGCGATCTCGTTCTGTACTCATTGACCTTCAACAACGACATTGAAGCTGATGTACGAACCCTTCAAGCGTTCAAGGAGTTTCGCAATGAAGTCAAGGAACTGGGCATGCGTTACTTCCTCGAAGTTTTCAATCCAAACGCACCCGCAAAACTCAAAGAATCCGATTACGGCAGTTACGTGAACGACAGCATCATTCGAGCACTCGCCGGTATCACCGAAGCTGAGCGACCACTGTTTCTCAAAGTTGCCTTCAATGGTAGGCGGCACCTGCGGGAACTCACCGAAGCTGACTCGAGCATGGTCGTTGGGCTTTTAGGTGGCTCATCGGGCACGACCCGGGACACCTTTGAACTTCTCGCACAAGGTGAGGCAGCCGGTGCGCGGGTGGCCCTATTCGGTCGAAAGATTCAATGCGCGGAATCACAGATTGACCTGGTGCACTTGATGAGACCGGTGATTGAAGGTGTGATTACCCCCGGCCAAGCGGTGAAGGCGTACCACGAAGCACTCACTGAACAAGGGATCTCACCGCAGCGGCCACTCGAAATAGATCTGCAGGTCACCGACCCAACACTTTTAGGTGAGTGATGCGTGAGGGAGTGTTGTGTATCGGGACTACTACCGTTGACTACACAAAGAAAATTGATCATCTACCTGAACTCGAATCCCTTGTTTTAATCGATGAAATAACTCGTAGCACCGGCGGACCCGGTCTGAACATCGCATGTAATCTGCGCCAGCTCGATGTTGAATTCCCCGTTGAAGCAATCGGGTGTATCGGCAACGATGCAGAGGGTGCATACATTATTGAGCAGACTGCGTTGTGGGGTATCGACAATTTACGCATGCAGAGATCCGAAAATAAAGTGACAAGTTTTTCTGATGCCCTGACTCTGAACTCCAATGGCAAACGGACCTTTCTTTTTCACCCAGGTGCAAACGATGATTTAGATCTTGCCGCAATTGACCTCGACCAGCGTTCACCTCGCATCCTTCACCTAGGTGCGGCCGGGCTACACGCCAAAGCAGACGCCCCAACAACACGTCATTCCAATCAGTGGGTTGAAACACTCGAACGTGCCAGATCCCTGGGAATCCACACCAATATGGAAATGGTTTACCTTGATCCAGCTCGCAGCAGGGAGTTGGTGCTCCCGTGCTTACCTCACCTGTCGTTTTTGATCATCAATGAATCCGAGGCCGGCGCGCTCCTTGATGAGTCAATAAAAGTTGCTGGCCCAGATGCGCATGTTGACTGGAACGCCCTGGAACAATCGGCACGAAGGCTGATCTCACTCGGCGTCAATCAACTCGCGGTGATTCACACGCCCGCGGGAGCGGTTGCAGCGAATGCGACCGGTGAAACCTGGCGACAGGGATCGGTGAAGGTTCCCGAGACCAACAATAAAGGAACTACGGGCGCAGGTGATGCCTTCGCCTCCGGGGTCGTGTACGGCCTACACGCCGGCTGGAGCGTCCCGGACTGCCTCAAACTCGGTGTTGCTACATCCGCGCAAAACATTCAATCCCCATCGAGCTGCGCGGATGTCAAACCACACCCCCAGACACTGTCTGAAGCCGACGCTTACGGCTACCGCTAAACCATCGGTGGACGAGACAGAATCCCCGCGCAATTGTCGACCGAGAAATCCCCCGCGCAGTGCGGGATTAAGACAGCGTCACCCATTGAGACCGACAATTGACCAAACAATTCGAAATCAAGTGATCCACTTCCCGACAAGCAGAGAAAAATTCCAAATCCGGCACCGATTTTTTCACCTTCGCCAGGTAGGTAGTCCGCCCGAAAGAATGGGTCGGCGACCGAGTGAAAAATCGAATGTGACAACGAGGAGCCGGTATCAAATTGGGTGAACACTTGCCTGTTTTCTTCGGCATTCAGTGGTGAGAGTCGTAGAGCATCGAGCGCGCTGTCAAAACCAAGGTTGAGATGTCCATCCTTCTCGCCATTGACCGCGAAGTCGTTCCACTCTAAAAGTATCGAAAGATCTGTCGGCTCTTGCAACTCCAAGATAAAAATTCCCGACTCAATCGCGTGGGGAACTCCAGCCGGGACGAAAACGGCATCACCCGCCTGCACACCTATAAAGACCAACGAGTCCAGAAGTCCTTGTGAGTCGTGCGCCGCAACAAGGGCTGCAACCTCGGACTTCGACATTGCCCGCCGAAATCCCAGCCCCACCTTGGCCCCTGGGGGTGCCTCCAGAATTATCCAAGCCTCGGTCTTCCCGTGATTAATGTGTAATTTCTCGGCTGCAAATGTTTTATCCGGATGGTAGTGAACCGGCAACCGCTGATCAGGGTCGAGTAGCTTCACCAGAATCTCGGTGGAGGACCCAAACTCGCTCACATGCTCTTCCCCCAACCATGCAACCGGATCGACCAAGATGGCATCTCGCAACAGTGTGCCATCGGCCAATGTCGAGAGTCCCGTTTCACTTTCCCCAAACCGAGTTGTCGTAGACCCAATCCACTCCTCAGGACGCATGGGTCCCCCGGGTCCATTACGCAGTCTCCCAATGCGATCCCCACCTTGATAAAAGTGGTCGAACTGATTGGCAGGCAACTTTTCCGGAACAGCCGGCGTCAACATCATGCGGACAGTTTAGAAGCAGTTCCCTCAGTCGCCCACCTAAATCAGGTGCCGAGACCCCGATACCGCCAAGTTCGCAGAAGAAATTAATTTATGTCATAACAGTGAGATCGCATTGATGACATATCCGAGAGTATGGTTCTAAGTTCTTGGCACTTACCGTGATTCGGTTTCGAGGCCTTAAACGAATCGCGAAACAAAGAGACTGACGAATGAAATTTAGCTGATTGTGACGATAACTTTGAGATCGGCCGGGTGCCCCTGGGAGTGGGACAGTGCCCCTTCCACTTCGTCCAACGAGTAGTGAGCGCTGACAACCGATGCGACATCAACGAGTCCACGCTCAACCAGCGAGATTGCGGTCGGGTAGGTGTTCGCGTATCGAAAAGTCCCGGTCAACCACAACTCCTTACCTTGGATTTGATCCACGGGTAAACCAACAATGCTTTCTGGCGCCATGCCAACCAGGACAACCGTTCCAGCAGGTTCAATCGCCGCGATCCCAACGGCAATGGCACTGGCATTGCCGCTGCAATCAATAAAGACGTCAGGAGCATTATCGGTCTGAGCGACTTCCGTGGCAGTTACGGCAATAAATCCCAATGAATGAGCAGCATCTCTGCGTTGCCCATTGACATCGAACAAAACAACACTCATTGCTCCACTTGCTCGAGCGACCATTGCGGTGAGTATTCCAACGGGTCCGCACCCGGCAATCAACACCGTGCTCGACGCGTCAATTCGTGCTTTGCGGGCAGCCCAAACACCGACTGACAGGGGTTCCATCAACGCGCCTTCGTCGAATGACATCGAGTCCGGCAGTGGATGCGCGAAGTCTTCCGGCAGAGTGATGAACTCCGCGAATGCGCCGTCGATCGGTGGGGTTGCAAAAAAGCGCACATCCGGACAGAGGTTGTAGCGACCCTCACGACACTGAAGGCATTGCGAAAAGTTGCCGCAGGGAACACCCGGTTCGAGGGCGACTCGATCCCCAACGCGCAGGCGGCTAACAGCAGAACCCACTCCGACGACTTCACCGGAAGCTTCGTGGCCAAGTACGAGATCAGACTCAACAACATAGGGACCAATTCGCCCGTGTGACCAGTAATGGATGTCCGAACCACAAATTCCTACGGATTTAACGGCGATGAGGACCTCGTTGGCTGTAGGCACCGGCACCTCGCGGGACTCGATTCGCACGCTCAATTCCGGGGAAAGGACGCTAACTCTCTGATTGTTCATTTCACTCCAAGTTTAGACACGGTCGAGTTCGACAAGACTCATCATGGTCTCACGTGCCCCCACGCTCCACAACGAGTTCAAAGCTGTGAGATATGGCTGGGTAAATTCTGGTTTATCGGCCAAATCACCAAAAAGCTTATGAATTCGAATAAATGCCAGCGGATCTGACTTTTGCCCCTGGGCAATAGGAATCAGCTCAGATTTGAGTTGGTCAACTACTTCAATCGGATCACCTTGTTCGTCAATTGCCTCCGCGTAGCGGGCCCAGCTTGCAACGATTGCAGCACTCAAGGTGACATCACCCCCGCGCTCGAGTTGTTCAACTATCACCGGGACAAGCCATTTTGGAATGCGATCCGAGGACTCGGCACATAACCGTGAAATTGTGTCTTTCACTTCGGGGTTTTGAAAACGTGAGATCAAATCCGCCTTATATGCATCGAGATAAATCCCTGCAACGGGTCGCAGGGTCGGAGTCGCCTCATTGTCCATATACGCCCGGAGCAGGAACACCATCGCTGGATCAGCAGCAGCGTCATGAACCAGCCGATACCCACTCAGATAACCAAAGTAAGCAAGCGCTTGGTGACTAGCATTGAGCAACCGTAGTTTCATAAGTTCATATGGTTCAACGTCAGAAACAATTTGTACGTCTGCGTGATCAAGATCGGGTCGACCCTGGCTAAAAGCGTCCTCCAGGACCCACTGAAAGAACGGTTCAGCAACTACCGGACATAAATCTGCCAAGCCAGTGAGTTCGTAGACCAGTTCTACATCATCCTGAGTTGTGACTGGCGTTATCCGATCCACCATCGAATTTGGGAAAGAGACTCGCTCGTCAATCCATTCACCGAGTTTAGGATCAGCCATCGTGGCAAAAGCAGTGAACATTTTGTGAGCAATATGCCCATTGCCAGCAATGTTGTCGCAGGACACAATGGAAAATGGTTCAATGCCACGATCACGCCGCAGCTTTAACCCAGCCGTGACGTAACCAAAAACTGTTCGTGGATTTTCCGGATTTGCCAGATCAGAAACGATGATCGGATTCGCTGAGTCAAATTCCAGCGTCGCGGGATCAAAGTTATAACCGCCCTCAGTAATTGTGAGGGAGATGATTCGAGTTGCAGGGTCAGCCAATAACTCAATTACCGCACCAGGATCATCAGGGGCAAACTTGTAGTCGATGATGCTACCGATCACGCGCGCGTCAACATGCCCGTCGGCGTGCTTTTCAACAAGTGTGTAGAGGCAGTCTTGCATGAGTAGTTTCTCGCCCAAAGCACGGTCTGCTGGTAGCAGCCCCACACCGGTTATAGCCCAGTCAAAGGCTTCCCCCTTTTGAAACAGTCGATCCATAGCGAGTGCTTGGTGTGAACGGTGAAATGCGCCCACTCCAAAATGTACAATTCCAGTTTCTAACTGTGACCGGTCATAAGCTGGCCGTCCAATATTCACTGGAAGTGTCCCTAATGTGGAATCACAAAGCCGAGGTGGCTGAGTCACTTAACCGCTCCCATGGCCAGACCGCGAACTAACTGCTTTTGTGCAACCCAACCGGCGATGATCACCGGAAGCGTCGCCAAACTGGCCGCAGCCGAGATCGCTCCTAGGAACAGACCCCGACCATCAACAAAACTTGCCAGAAACGGTGGTGTGGTTTTGGCATCTGAGGTTGTCAACAAAGTTGCCAGGAAGTATTCATTCCAGGAAAAGATGAACACAATAAGGCCCACGGCCGCGATGCCCGGGAGGACAAGCGGGAGAACGACTTTAGTTAGCTCCTTATAGAGACCTGCACCATCAAGCTGGGCCGCCTCAACAATCTCGCGGGGGACCTCCAAGAAAAACGAGCGCATCATCCAGATGGCAATGGGAAGATTGATTGCCGCATAGACAAACCCCAACGCAATGATGTTGTCGAGTACACCAAGACTTTTGAAAATCATGTACAGAGGCAGGATCACAGCGGCCACCGGTAAGAACCGCGTTGAAATGAAGAAGAACAGCGTGTCTTGGGTTTTCTTCACGGGTCGGATGCTCAATGCGTAGGCACCTGGAACCGCCAAGAGCAAAATTAATAGCGTTGCTCCAACACTGGCGAACAGCGAGTTTGCCATGTAGGTAGCCATCCCCCGATCCCAAGCCAACTGGAAACCCTCCAGAGTCGGCGTGAAAAGGAATTTGGGAGGGATCGATGAAGCATCATTTTCTGATTTGAAAGCATTGAGGAACATCCAGAGGACGGGGAAAAAGAATACAAGGACCAGCACCCACGTCATTGCGGTTATCAGCGCCGCCTTAATTTTCATTTGCCTCCCCCATCGAGGAATACTTTAAACATCGTTCGAAGGGCGGCACTGGCAACCAGGATCGTAAGAACAACGGCGATCACACCGTAGGCAGCAGCCTCGCCAACATTAAGACCAATAAAGGCGCGCTCGTATAGCAAATAGGACAGAGTCTTTGTCCCACCCGTTCCCTTGGTCATGATCGCAATCGGGTCAAAGACTTGAAGCAGAATGATTGTTCCCAACAAAACAGAAATTTCGATGTACGTGCGCAAGTGAGGCAGCGTGATCCACTGGAAGGTGCGCCACACGCCTGCACCATCAACGGATGCGGCCTCGAGAATTTCTTTGCTTTGGCTTTGAAGTCCGGCGAGCAAAATCAGCATCATGAAGGGTGTGAATTGCCACACCAAAACTATGACAACGGTTGCCAGCGGGTAATCCGTACTCCACTCAATCGGCGGCAGCGACAAAGACGACACAACCCAATTAATTACACCAATATTCGTGTCGAACATCGAATACTTCCAAATTAGTGAGGCCGCTGCCGGCATGATCAAAAATGGGGTGATCAACAGGGTTCGAGCAATTGCCTGACCTCGGAAACTACGGTCCAAAAGGATAGCAAAGAACAATCCGATTACAAGTGATAGCACCACGGCCAAGGTCGTGATCAGGACAGTTGCAACGATTGAAGGCCAAAGGTCACCGGAGGTAAACACCGTGACGTAGTTGTCAAATCCAACGAAAGCGAAGTCGTTGGGCTTGAGCAAATTCCAATTAAATGTTGAGTAGCCGATGGTGACTAGAAATGGAACCTGGGTCATCACGATCGCGAAGATCAATGCGGGAAGAAGGATCGAACGGCGCTGCCAATCTTGACGCTTCCTGATCTTTTCCAGGGAAAGCGGCTCCGGTGGAGCGCTTACTTGACCGCGTGCCACATGCGCCACCTTACCGAATCAGAAAATATAAATATTATTTAATCGACGGTGTGGACGTTGCAGTTTCCCAACGTCCACACCCTCAATTTCAATCGTCCTACTCACTACTAGTTACTTCTGTGCATCTCCAGCAACCTGGGCAATTTCTTGACCCTTGTTGAGTGCTTCTTTAACGGTGATACGACCAGCAATTGCATCAGCTACCAGCTGAGCGACCTGGTTACCCACGTCTTGGAACTCTGGGATAGCAACGTACTGAATACCAACCCATGGCTGTGGGTTAACACCGGGTTGTACCGGGTTCACCGCACTCATGACCTCGAGGGTGATCGGAGCGAAAGCAGCAGCTGCTTGCTGGTACTCAGGGATTGCGTAGGTGGATGTGCGGGCGCCGGGTGGCACAAGTGACCAACCAAGTTCGGTGCCAACGAGTTGGTGGTACTGCTTGCTCGTTGCCCACTTGATGAAGTCAACAGCGGCAGTCTGGTTCTTGGTGGAAACAGGAACTGCAAGGTTCCAACTCCACAACCAACCGGATTCAGCTGTCTCTTTGACGGGTGCGTGTGCGTAGCCCATTTTGCCCTTGACGGGTGAGTCGTCAGCTTCCAACATGGACGCTGCAACAGATGCGTCGTACCACATTGCAACCTTGCCATTTTTCAATGCTGTCAAGCACTCATTGAAGCTGAAGGAGACTGGATCTGGCTGTCCGGCTTCGTCAAGGAGATCCTTGTAGAAGGTGACTGCTTCAATGAACTCGGGTGAGTTGACTTGGGCGTTCCAGTCCATGTCGTACCAGGCGCCACCGAAAGTCTGAACGACCGTGGTGAGGGGTGCGAAAAGATCGCCCCAACCTGGCTTGCCGCGAAGACAAATGCCCGCCGTGTCATCGCTGTTAACAGCTTTGGCTGCTGCGGCAACTTCATCCCATGTTGGCTTGTTCGGGAGGGTGACACCCGCTGCATCAAGAATTTCCTTGTTGTACATCAAGATCGATGACTCACCATAAAAAGGCACGGCGTACTGCTTGCCATCAACGGATAAAGCGGTACGAACGGGAGGCAGAATGTCCTCAACGTCGTAGTCACCTTCGGCAAGTGCGGGTGTCAGGTCGGTCAACCAACCGTTTGCACCCCACTGCGGTACTTCGTAGGCACCGATGGTGACGACGTCGTACTGACCGGCGCCACTGGCTACGTCTGCTGTTACCGCGCTACGCAGATCGCCTTCTTCCATGACCTGGAAGTTAATCTTCACCCCTGGATTCTCTGCTTCATACATTGGAGTCAGAGTCTCCATGTCTTTCATCTGGCCGTTATTGACGGTCGCAACCGTAATGGTGATGTCCTCCACCGGTGCCGCAGCTTCAGAGGTCTCTGTTGCGGCTTCGGTTGCCGTAGCATCGGGTGTGGCTTCTTCAGATGATGAACAGCCTGCGAGCACGAGAGCCGACACGGCGAGACTCGCGCCGACAACTGCAAAACGCTTTCTTTTGAGCATGTGAACCTTCCCCTTCTTAACTGAAATTTCCATAACTCGCGGGCCAGTCGACCTTTGAGACTTAGATAAGGGAAATCTAGGTTCTGATGAACAAGTGCACAAACACTATGCACCACAAAAGTGATACTTTTTTGCTGAAATGGACATTTACGATTGTCTCGTTTTGATAACCATTAAGGCAATTTATCCCGTGAGTCTTGGACATTTGGCACACTCTTCCACATACCTGCCTGCGATAAGACGGCAAATTAGTATCATAATCGGGCAAAGAAATATCGGTCAAGAAAGGTGGGGTTACCAATGTCTCATGTTGTTGAATTGACATCGAATTCACTTTTATCTAAATTTCTTGACGTTGAGCCACATTTGGAAATCATTGCACCCCACCCCCAACAATCATTTCGCAGTTTCACCCACGACTACCCCAGCCCAATCTGTGGTTGGCACATGCACCCCGAGTACGAGATTCATTTCATCCGGGAAACGTCAGGCAGCATGATCGCCGGAGACTTCATTGGCACCTTTGAGGCCGGCCAAGTAAGCATCATGGGTCCGAACCTTCCGCACGACTGGGTGAGTGACCTGGATGCCAGCACTGTGATTCCCAACCGTGATGCCGTAATTCAATTCAGTTCTGCATGGCTGAACAAATGTATCGCCACGATGCCTGAACTCAATGAACTTGAAATCTTTTTAAACAAGACGCCTCGGGGCATAATGTTCTCCGGTGACAGCGCCGCACATGCCAGTGAGTTGATAATGAGAATAATCGAGTCACGTGGTGCCAAAAAGATTGCACTCATGTTTGAACTTCTAGCCTCGATGCAATCAGCGCCCGTATGTGAAACGACCCTGCTTGCCAGCGAATGGTTCGGCAACGGATCCGACGATAACTCAAATGTAGCCGTTGAGGCCGGCCTGAATTACATCTTCGAAAGCCTGACCAGCGAGATTCGGTTGTCAACAGCCGCGCAACTCGCCTACATGTCAGAGGCAAGCTTCTCAAAATACTTTAAGCGCGCGGCCGGCATGACTTTTTCAGACATGGTCAAGAAGCTTCGCATCGCTCACGCATGCCGGATGCTCGATGCCACAGATAATTCAGTGGCAACGGTGTGCGCTGCCAGCGGCTTTAACAACATCGCGAACTTCAATCGACAATTCCTATCTGAGATGGGAATGACGCCAAGCCAGTACCGAAAACTCGACTCGGGTGAAAAGCCGGCATCGCGCGTTCTTAGTCGCGGACTGCGGGCTCTCCCAGGTTCATCGAAAAACGCCATATAACACCGCTAAGAAACGGTGACACGTATCGCCTCAATTGAGGCTTTGTTAACGTCTACCAAAAATGCAAGCGCGAAATGGGAACCGTGCTGACAGGTTGTCCAAGAAGTTCTTCATCATTGAAATACACGCTGCCCGAAGTTCCCGAGACCGAAACTTGACCGAGCACACCGTGATTGACCATATCGGTTCCGCGGACGGTCCGAGCATTGCGCACGGTGATAATTTTTCGATGTGAGTGATTATGAGATTCGGCGTTGCCCGCCACCGATGTGATCAATCGGGACAGTTCACTCGGTGCGCTACCCATCGCTCCGAATTGCGCACTTAATTGCAATGGCTCGGTGTCGG
>JBDNFV010000229.1:0-4217 GCA_041689635.1 Candidatus Nanopelagicales bacterium
AGTGGGGCTCGACTCACATGATTTTCCTCAAACGGGATGTCGGCGACAAATCCGTGGATGGCCCGCCGGAATTCACGCTTGCGATACGGAGCACGAAACCCAGCCGCAATCTCGCGCGGCATTTTCGAGCCACTCAACATCCGGGTCCCAAAAACGAATCCTTGGGTGTATTCGGTCACTGGCGCCAATAGTCCGCGTGATCGCGCCAGCCGGATAATGGCCGGATTCTTAAACTCCTTGGGCTGATGCACTGCAGTGTTCAGCAAAATCACACCCGCAATATCGTGATCACCGGAGGCAATCTCACGCTCCACCCAACCCAATGAAATGGGTCCACCCCAGTCATGGGACATCGACATGAGCGGTGTATCAATGTCGAGGGCGGCCACCAGACGTGTGAGGTCGTCAACGCGTTGTTCAAGCACCCGATCCGAATCCAGTCTTTCCGAGTAACCCATGCCTAATTGATCGAGGGCAACCACTCGAATACTGCCGGGTGCCTGAGCCAGGAAATTACGCCACAGGTAGGACCAGGTCGGATTCCCATGAACACACACCAACGTTAATTCCGCAGCCGCATTCACGCCCGTGTCAAGGATGTGCATTCCGCGTGAAATTCCATCACTGTCAGTGAAAGTAAGGATTCTGGACCAATTGGGGTCCAATCCGTGCACGCTGCGTGGCGGTAATTGAGCGGGTCTGCTCACCACTACCAATCAATCTCAATAACAGCGGCGTTGAGTCCCGAACCAATTCCCATGCACGCGATCCGGTCACCAGTACGCAAATCATCAACGGATTGGGCCAAGGTGAATGGCACTGAAGCCGGGCCAATATTTCCTTGCAGTGGGAACGTGGCCGGTACCTTTTTGGCGTCAATCCCCAAGGCTGCAATGATGGCCGCATTATGCACTTTGGAGACCTGGTGCAAAATATACATATCCAAGTCTGACCAACTAAATTGTGACTGTGCGTCATCCCACGTTGCCTTAGCGAGCGCAACCCCTGCATTGAGAAGACCTCGACTGTCGGTTCGCATTGAGTCAAGATCCCCCATGCACAATTGATTATGTTGGGTTGCCGCCCGACTGACCCCACCGCGGAACCGGTGACCTCCATGAACCGATGCTTTGCCCAGCACCATGGCGGCCCCGCCCGACCCAAGAGTCATCGTGGCGAATTGATCAAGGACATCTTCCTTCGTTGAATCGTTTTGCTGCAGTCGGGCAATCGTTGCTTCTTGGGGCCGCCGGCTACCTTCCCCGTCAACGATCAAGGCGTATTCGATTTGTCCGGAGTCAATCATCATGGAGGCGACTTGCATTCCATTGATGAACCCTAAACATGCGTTACTCAAATCAAAATTGAGACATGATGACGAAAGTCCCAGTTGTTCATGGATATCGACCGAAGCGGATGGTTCAAGTCTTTCCCGACACACAGATGTGTCGATGAGCAGACCGATCGACTCCGGATTAACCCCGGCTTCGGCGAGTGCTTTCGCTCCCGCCATTGCAGCTGCATCGGCAAAGGTCACATCGGTTGACCACCATCGGCGTTCTTTGATGCCGGCCAGATTTTCGAGCATTCCTGGAGTTAAGCCAACTCGGTCGTAGGTATGCATCAATTGAGCGTCAATTTCGTCGCTCGTCACAACAATAGGAGCAACGGCGGCCGTCACCGAGAGGATAGCGGTGTCCGAATAGGTAAATGTGGCATTGCCACTCATAATGAGCCCTTCCCAGTGCGTGAGCGCCTAGCCTGCCATGGCGTGGATAATTGGGCATAGTCAGGTAGGTCGCCTGACATCCCATGAGATGGAGCACGCGTGAGAAATCATCGCTGTAAGGCGCATACCTCGTGGGCTTTCATCGCCGGTGCATCTTTGATCTTGTCGCTACCCGGCGCCCCTGCAATTGCCACGGAAGCCGACCCGCTGAACTCTTACTACTCTCAAACACTGCAGTGGTCCCCATGTGGTCGGGCTGATTGTTCCCAGGTGACCGTGCCTTTGGACTATGCCCAACCCTACGGCGACACGATTTACTTATCAATCCGTCGAGTCGGATCGGCTGATCTGCCTCCATTAGTCATGAATCCTGGTGGTCCTGGCGCAGAAGGGGCCCGATTCGCGCAAAGTATTGCCGGGTCTTTGCATCCTGATATTACGGCCGCCTATACGCCGGTGGGATTCGATCCTCGGGGAACAGGGGATTCTGCTCCCGTCCAATGTTTCACAGGTGTCGGCGCAAATAAGTGGCTCCGGCTTGATTCCACCCCCGACACCGCAGTTGAAAAGACCGCGTTCATGGCGGCGGCTGCCAGAATTTCTCCAGCGTGTCAACGAATGTCACCAGCCCTTGCCGCACATGTGGGCACCGAAAACACGGTACGCGACATGGACATTATTCGGGCAGCGCTCGACAGCGAAAAACTTAATTGGCTCGGATTCTCCTATGGCACTTCATTGGGAACCCGATACGCGGAATTGTTCCCTGAAAAAGTGGGCCTGATGGTCCTTGATGGCGCCGTTGACCCTTCACTTGACTCAATGCAGTTGTCACGAGGCCAATCGGTCGGGTTTCAAAAAGCAATAACTCGATTTAATGACACCTACCCTGGTTCCATAGTTCTCATTAATAAACTTCTTCGGTCCCTTGACTCGGCCGAACTGAAAACAGACGGATTGCAGGCACTCACACAAAGTGAAGCAACCACGGCCATTTTTTTATCCATGTACAGCACATCATTTTGGCCACAACTCGCTGATGCTTTACGTAAAGCCAAGGCCGGGAACGGTACGTTACTGCAGCAATTGTCGTACTATGCGAATGATCAAACTGCGCCCGCAAAATTTTCTAGTAATTCACTCTCTGCCTTTATCGCAATCAGTTGCTGGGATTTCCCACAAACACCAACACTCACGGGTCTTGCGCTTAAAGCGCGGCAATTTGCTAGAAAGGCCCTTGTCCCCGAGTTGGCGCGATCCATGAGTTGGGGCAACGCACCCTGCAGCACCTGGTTTGAGCATTCACCGCTGAAACCGGCGCCCGCAAGCACGACTACGACGGCCCCCATTCTCGTGATCGGGACGACCTACGATCCCGCCACACCTCTGGCTTGGGCCCGGGCACTGAGCCGGCAATTACCCACGAGTTCCCTACTCACCTTCGTCGGTGATGGACACACTGCTTATTTGTCTGGGAGCCAGTGTGTTGATGATGCGGTGAACCGGTTCTTGTTGACCGGGATTGCAGCAAAGACGATTTACTGTTAAAGATCGGAATCCTTGTCGGCGTCTTTTGTTGAATCAAGTTCAGCCAAAAATGCTTCAACCTGTGCTGCTATCTGATCTGCACTCGGAATATCGGCATCGGCCACTCCACCTGCACCGGAGATGAGAGCTTCTGCGATTTGGTCGTATTGGCCTTCGAGGGCGCGCACCACCGCAGCGAACTCGTCATTGCCGGAAAGTTGTTCGGTGATGTTGGCAAGTGATGCGGCTGCCGATTCGGTCAATTCACCCCGAGGAATGGCAATGTCTGGGCCGGCCATCAAGCCGTCGAGTAAGGCCAATGCCCCTTGCGGGTAGTCGAATTGCGCCAAATAATGCGGCACCTGAGCGGTGATTCCCATTGATTTGATCCCCATTTCTCCCAAATGTAATTCCAGCAGCGCCCCGACATGGCCCGGTACTTCTATTTCACCGATAACCGAGCCAGCCCCGAAGAGCAATTCCGGATCATTACCGTGGACCGTGAGACCGAGCGGCCGGGTATGTGGGAGTGGCCACGGGATAGCGGAGACGCCGATTGCCAAGTCGACACCGTATTTTTTTACGACGACATCAATGGCGGCTAAGAATCTACCCCACTGGTAGTCAGGCTCCGGGCCCGAGATCAGGAGAAAATGCTTGCCATTTGCGTCCACAACGTCACAGAGGTTTATTTTTGGGAATTCAACCGAAGAAAAATGATCAACGACGAATTGCATCCGGGGACGCCTGGCCCGGTAGTCAATTAGTTCATCTACATCAAAACTGGCGATTAACGTGTGCTCACACGTCTCCAAAATGTGTTCGGCAAATTGGCGCACCCCGCCTCCGGCGTCCACAAAACCGTTGAAAGCGTGAACAAGTGTCGGCGGGTTCTCGAAATGCACGTCACGATGAAAAGTCACGAGTTCGGCTGGATCACGCACGTTTTCACCTCCTATTG
>JBDNFV010000230.1:0-1420 GCA_041689635.1 Candidatus Nanopelagicales bacterium
CCATGGGTCGGGTTAGTTTGTCAAAAACGAGCAGTTCTCCGCGACGCGGGACCAGGGTGAACCTGTCGAAACCAAACATCGAGTCGATCACGTCGCCACCGAGGCCTGCCACATTTACCACCCAACGAGTACGGATCTCTCCAGTGGAAGTGTTGAGCACGCTGGCATTTGGGCCCACCTCCACTCCATGAACGTGTGTGTTCAGCCGAATCTCAACTCCGCGTGATTTGGCTTCGGTTGCGAATGCCAGCGGTGTCGTCCACGGACAAATAATGGATTCATCGGGTACGGTCAGGCCGCCATGCACCCCTGGTCCAAGATCAGGAATGCGTGCATAAACCTCGGCTGTGTCAATGAGCTCACAATGAAGATAGCCGTTCTTCTCTGCCTTGCTCTTCAGACTAGGTAAAACGGCAAGCTGCTCCGCATCCCACGCAACGAGCACCGCACCGGTGTGCTCAACTGGAATGCCTGTTGCCAGAGCGTAAGCGCTAAGCAGCGTGTAGCCGCGCGCCACCATCGCGGATTCAAGTGATCCCGGAAGCGAATCGAATCCGGTATGAAGGATTGCGGTATTGGACTTGCTGGTGGCATCCCCTACATCGGAGCGTGATTCGATCAGTGCGATTTTCAACTCGAAGCTGGAGAGCTCACGCGCCACAGCACAACCGACCACGCCACCACCAATGATCACGACGTCATACATGTTCGGCATTCCCACTCAGTGATCGTTGCACGGTTGCACTCCACCGCGACATGAAGTCGTGTGCCCGGTCCGCACTCCACTGTGGTTCATAAATCTGTTCAGGGGTCCACACCGAAGAGAGTAGGTCGGTTGAGGGATCGATCGCGAGCTGCCCAAGGCGTGCGGCGCCAAGGGCTGTTGCGTGTGCCGACGGGTACACCGAGATGGGGAGTTGCAGCAGGTCAGCCTGTGCTTGCATGAGCACCCGGCTCTGGGTGAGCCCGCCGTCCACGCGCAAGGTTTGCAATGGTTTACCAAGATCGGCGGCGCACGCACGTGCCAGTTCGGTCACCTGCGCGGCGATGCCTTCAATAACCGCACGGATCAGATTGCCTCGCCCTGAAGCCAAACGAAGACCGGCGAAGCTGGCGGTGGCATCGGAGCGCCACCAGGGGGCAGCCAACCCGGCGAGCGCCGGGACAAAGTGCACGCCTTCACTGCTTTGCGCCGCTGCAGCATCAAGGTCTACGGCGTCGGTGAGTAAACCAAGTTCCTGGATCCAGCGGACCGCCGACGCCGCGGTGAATACTTGCCCATCAAGGCAGTATTGGGATTGGCCGCGGATGGTCCACGCGACCGAGGTTGTCAGACCGTTGGTGGACCGCGGAGCTTGACTGCCGGTGTTCACCAGTAAAAATGCCCCCGTGCCGTAGGTGCACTTGGCTGCACCAGCGC
>JBDNFV010000231.1:0-3657 GCA_041689635.1 Candidatus Nanopelagicales bacterium
CTGAAGCAAATACCCGAGAAATTATTGAACTCGAAATTGGTCACGATGGCATCACTAACGTGGAGAAAACCACAGTAAAGGAAACCATATGATTCGCCACGTAATCGACGGACTCGATCACCCAGAATGCGTCACATGGGATCCCCGCGGATTCCTGTATGCAGGTGGTGAAGCAGGACAGTTGTATCGCATAAGCCCTGATAGTGGAGCCTTTGAACAACTGTGTACAACGGAAGGCTGGATTCTGGGTATTTGTCTTGACTGTGACGGAAATGCCTATTTGTGTGACCCGACAAACCACGCGTTGTTCCGTGCGAGCAGGACAGGCGAGTTGGAGTTAGTCTCAAATGGTACGAAAGAACGTCCGATGCAGATCCCGAATTTTGCTGTATTTGATTCAAATGGAAATCTGTATGTGTCTGACTCCGGCACTTGGGATAGTGTCTCGGGGTGTGTATTTCGTATTACTCCCGAAGGAGTGACGACAGTTTGGTCTTCAGGAACGCCGAATTTCACAAATGGTTTAGCTGTAGATGCCAGCGAGCAGTATTTATATGTAGTTGAGTCAACACTGCCGGGAGTGAGTCGTATTCCTATCAACAGTGACGGGTCGGCTGGTGTTCCTGAGATTGTTGTTTCGATGCCGCGTACCGTGCCTGACGGCATTGCATTTAATATCGATGGAACTCTTTACATTGCTTGTTACCGGCCAGATTGTATTTATACCTTGGATTTAGACGGGCAACTAGAAGTGTTCGCGGAAGATTATCAAGGTACGGAGATTGGGGCGCCTACCAATGTGGCGTTTGGAGGTAACGATTTGAAGACACTGTTCATTGCCAGTCTTGCTCGATGGCACGTGGGTGCAATGGATGTCAATATTGCAGGACTCCCATTGCATTATCCAAATCCTATAAGCCTGATGGGAGAAAATTCGTGAAACAACATGAGCTTTTTGCCATGGCTGCAGGGGTGCGGACGGCCGACGTAGTCTCAGCGCAGATCCAGGAACTCATTATGGAAAGAAAAATTAGTCCTGGAGAGGCTCTTCCATCGGAACGAGAACTCGCATTACTGATGTCGGTCAGTCGGAATGCGCTGCGCGAGGGCATTGGGCAACTTGTTCAGAAGGGTCTTTTGGTCACGAAGCCAGGTCGTGGAACATTTGTGGCTGAGCCCAATTTTGAAAATATGAAGGAATCACTTGGATTGCTACTTCAACTGAATCAAGTGGACCTCATTGAGCTTTGCGACGTTCGCATTTTGCTCGAGCCACGCCAAGCTGCATTGGCAGCGCAAAACATCCGGGAATCAGATACCGCGAGTTTGGAGCAAGCGATGAAAAACCTTCGAACGTCGGCTCATAGCGCAACTGCTCACGTCCAAGCCGATTTAGAGTTTCATAATGAAATTTCAGTATTAGCAAAACATGTGGTCTACGCATCGATTGTGACGGTTGTCCGTGAACCAATAACACGAGGAATGGTTTTCGGCACCAAGGTTCCTAGAGCGATTGATTTCTCAGATGATCAGCATGAATTAATTTTTGAGGCGATCATGGCGGGTCGCTCTGTTGACGCGGAGAATGCTGCGCGAGAACACCTACTTTATGTTCGAGAATATTTACAAACGCAACGGGCTGGAGTGGGTGTGGGGCATGGAGCCTGATGAGAAAATCACATCGATAATTCCATACGCCGAAGAACTCATCAAGCTTGAGAATCAATCCCTCTCTGTTTACATTAACGATCTTCGAGGCGGTGACGTCCTTTCACTCGTACATAAGAAAACTGGACGGGACGTCTTATGGCGTTCTCGGCGGGCACGGAGTGAGCGTCCGCGCGCTGGATCCCTCGGACCGACTGACACCGATTTCTATGACGAATACCCTGGCGGCATTCAGGAGTTGTTCCCAAATACGGCTAACACGACAGTGATTAATGGCGTTGAATACCCGTTCCATGGAGAGGCATGTCGAATAACTTGGGGATTAATCCCAAACAACCCTGACGCTGGCACCCAGGCTGACGCGTTGCGCGTCACACTTCAAGCCTTTCTTCGTCGAGCTCCGGTAAAGATGATTAGAACGATCAGCCTTGATCCTGATCGAGAAGTATTGTCGATTGAATCCAGTGTAGAGAATCTTTCAGATACGCGAACTCCCTATTCTTGGGCGTTTCACCCAGTATTTGGCGAAAATCTGATATCGGAAGATTGCACTCTGTACTTGCCGACAGACATGGTCACCGCGCATCCGGAAGAATTTTCTGTCAACCAGAAGTGGCCGCCAGGATCGACTCAGGCGCTCTTGATGCATCAAGATGTTGGTGCGTTGGTATTGCGGGGATCACGCGATATCGGAGCAGACCTACTTTACGCAGAATGTCCGAGTGCATGGTTTGTTCTGCGAAATGAGACGACAGGACTAACTGTCTCTGCTTCTTGGGACAGCGATGTAATGCCATATCTTTGGATTTGGCAAGAGTGTCATGATCCAAAAGGATTCCCGTGGTGGGGATTAGAGCATGTCGTGGGAATTGAACCGCACTCGAGTGTTCCGGCCCAAGAGTTAAAAACTCTAACCGAGACTGGTCAATCAAGTTGGTTAGGACCGAAAGAACGAATTACCGCGACGCTTCGACTATGCGTCAATGAGACGGATACTTCTGAAATACCCACAGGTGTAGACGCGTCCGGCTTACCAATGACTGAAGGGAAATAACTCAATGAATAATCCACAAAGATTTCTGGGTAAGACAGCTGTTGTAACCGGATCCGGATCTGGAATTGGTCGAGCGACTGCGATAAGACTCGCATGGGAAGGTGCTCGAGTCGGACTAGTGGATAGAGATCCCTTGGGATTAGCAGATGCCCAAACTGAAATTGAAAGGCAGGGTGGCGAATCTGTCGTGGCGCTTGCTGACGTGAGTCAGCCGGATCAGGTTCAGGGAGCCTTTGATGCCATCAAGCAATCCCTTGGAGTCCCACAGGTGCTTGTCAACAATGCCGGGATTTTGCGGATTGCCTCAATCGAGGATACAAGCGATGAACTTTTTGATCTCGTACTCCGAACAAACCTATTTAGCGTCTTCTACTTTTCGAAAGTTTTCGCAAGGTCACTCTTGAGTGCTGGAATTTCTGGGAGCATTGTCAATGTGTCTTCGATACACGCCGTTCTGTCAGAACCCAATGGCGGCGCGTACACGGCGGCCAAGGGTGGTATCGAGGCGATGTCGAGGACGATGGCCTCTGAGTGGGCTCGACGGGGCATAAGGGTTAATTGTGTGAGACCCGGAGCTACACACACGGCATTGAGCGAGCCGCTGTACACAGACGAAGTCGTAGCGGCTCTTCGGCTGAGAGTACCGATGGGAACCATCGCCGAGCCAGAACAAATAGCGGCAGGCATTTGCTTCCTGGCTTCAGAGGAAGCCAATTACTCAACGGGAACCACTCTCGACATTGACGGGGGCTACATAATGGATGGAAGCCTCCCTGGCCTTACGTACACCTGAGAGGACCTCAATGCTCGATTCGATGGAAAACCCCTACATGGACGAAGAGAAAAACGTCGCATAACCAACGAAAAAAATGGAGACCAGCCGAGGCAATCCCTCCGCTGGTCTCTTTTTTGACCCTCAAACGTGCTAATCAGCA